>NZ_JBKVCZ010000068.1:0-31629 GCF_046966825.1 Hungatella sp.
GGGCAAAGATACTGGCTGTGCTGGCAATGGCTTTGATGCTTATGTCTCCTCTCACTGCATATGCAGTCGGGGAAGGGAATCTGGATGGAGGCGGCGGGTCCATGGGACAGGGAACCTCACAGAACAAGTGGACGCCCGGCATGGAGGGCGTGAGGGTGACGGTCATCTTGGCGGATACCAGGACCCCGGTGACACAGCCCATTGACTTTACTAATAAAAGGCCGACCAATATCCAGCTGCACTTTAGGAAGGTTAGCAAGCTGTCCTATAACAAAAGGACTGCGCTGAGTGCAAGCGGTGAGGCTTATACGTTCGTAAATCCGAGACAGTCCCTGCCGCGGATCATCAGCTCCCAGAGTCTTGGTGCGGCCAGTATTGAGGCGATAAAAAGCTATTTTACTGACGAGCAGGTCATCCGTAGCATTGCGAACCTGACAGGAATGGACTTTGAAGTGCTGACAAACGGCAAGTATAAGCTGATGCTGGAACCGATTGCCTACGTTGTGTTTCAGGGGGTGAACGTGGCAATGACTGCCACGGAAGCTGCCCTGTATGATCAGACGGTAAACGGCGCTATGCGGGCAATGCTCCCTACGGTTGCATTTCAAAATCTGCCTCTGTCCATGTTTTTGGAGACCGCAGATTTAGGCTATCCTGCCTGGAGCGGACCAAAGTCTGGTGTGCGCTCCAACCGGGAAATCATCACGTCCCTGGGGCTGGGAATTGTGCGTTTTAATGAGACAACCACGCCGCCAGCCGTGGATGCATTTGACTATGAGTACCGGGTGAATACGGAAGTTATCACCGCTGTGACTGTAAGAGGAGGCCAGTCAGATCCGGATCACCCGGTCTCGGTTACCTTCCGGGTGGCCGGAAAGACGATGCGCGTGGATCACGTATATTATCCGGATGGGGACAGTCAGATTGCCTGGATTCGCTGGACCACACCTTCCACACCGCAGACCATGACCATACATGTCACGGTATCCGGCGGGGGAAGGACCGACAAAAACACGATTACAGCCAATATCGTAGACTTGAGTAAGAATCCTCCTCCGGATCCTAATGCGGATGATCGGAATGACGGATTTACAATCCTATCAGTTCCAAGTAGGGAACAGGTGACGAGAGCCGATTGGGGTGTGTGGAGGCCATGGTGGTATTCTTACTGGGTCTGGCACAGTGGTGACGATGATGACGATGGATATTGGTGCGACCATGCGCGCTTCGTTTTCAGTTAATCTGTGTAGAAATGCACAATAAAGCTGAACAGATTTGCAAAGGAAATCTGAACTCTGTATTTGAATCGGCAGGTGTAATTCCTGCCTGACCTCGTGTGAGAGGTGACAAAATCTCTAATACTCCGACATGCGCTGGCAGGCAATGAGTCCAGTGTATGAAGCTCGGTGAAGAGCGGTAAAAACGCCTGTGATGGGGCAAGTAACCGCGGGGGCTAAAAAACAGTCATGCTTAGTATGTCGAAAGGCTGACGAATACTTGAACGTACAGCTCGTAACACCAAGGATACCAAAATAAGAAGGTATTTGCCCCGAATGGGGTACTGTCGTTGGACGGCATCTGTGGTCGTCCCGTCCAACAGAAAACCATAGGGAAACCGTGGTCGAATGTCTTTAGCAAGCGTCACACCGGTTAAAGATGGCAGTCGGGCTACAGAGTAGAGCTAAAACTGTTATATAAAGCTAGAATGCAGGGAACGAAGGAACCGCAGCAGAGAACGGTAAGTCGTTAAAAGAGTTATTGCACTCGCTCTAACAGGTAGGAAATGGCCTGTGAAGCTGTGGGACGGCAGCCCGTAGTAGTGAGGAAGCATCGTAATGGGTGTGGAGCGAAGGGGCATAGTCTGTACAGGAATCGCAACTGTATAGATGGAGCGCCGTGTGAGGGGAAACTCTCACGCACGGTGCGAACCGGGGGAAAAGCCCTCTGACTGCCTGTTCGCAATATGTGGACAGGTAAAAGATGTGGCTTACCTATCGGTACGGCTGGTGGGAATTCGATTATGACCGTTACCATGCCAGTCTATCTGCCGAGATGAAAATCCATCCAGATGAGAAATCCCCGACCGCTTCCGGAGATACACTGAAGTCAGGATATGGCATCCAGGAGACAGTGACAGCAGGGGTGAGCACCAATCAAAGCCATGCAGTGACAGAAGCCCAGAATGCTATCACATACTTTCCAGAATTTGATTATCAGAACTACTGGCGTGTACTGGAGCGGATGGGGCGGGGATACCAGACACGGTTTGGGTTTGAGGAAAACCCATTCAGTACCTATGGGCGGAGGACACATTTTCTGCCGATCTGGTATCCCGATGGCAGATACACGCCCTATACCTGGCTGATTGACTGCTGGACGCCGGCGGGGATGCTGTCTATGAATCTGACGGATTCGGTCCAGGTGCGAGGGAATCTTTGGCAGGATTGGCATATTTCGCCTCAGAAACCGAGGTAGGATAACGGTTTTTAGGGTATAAAAATAGGTAAATAAAGTGAGGGCTGCAGGATTTCTGCGGCTTTTTCCATATGAGAGGAGAGCCATATGAAAAAGTTTAAATGGATGATTGCACTGATTGTTGTTTTACTTCTGACTACCATGTTTGGAATGACTGCCTTTGCAGCTAACACTGGGAACGTAGCAGGAGCAGTGGAAAGCACCTGGAAAGCGGCCTCGTCCCAGATCAAGACGGTGGTCAACAACGTGGTGTTCCCGGCGATTGATCTGGTATTGGCGTTACTATTTTTCATCAAAGTAGCTACTGCCTATATGGATTACCGAAAGCATGGTCAGATTGAATGGACTCCGGCCGCTATTTTGTTTGCAGGGCTGGTATTCAGTCTATTTGCTCCGATGTATGTGTGGCAGATTGTTGGAATCTAAGAAGTGAAATAAGATTTTGTTTGGAATAAGGATATGGGAGGAAGAAGAATGGGGTGCTGGGGAATCACGGCATTTGAGTCGGATGAAGGTCTGGATGCGATAGATTTTATCAGGGAGAGTCTTCCGGAGAATGGTAAACTGGAGCTTGAAACATTGCTGGAAGCCCTGAAGCGAGACTCATGGAATGCGCCTCCGGATGTAGAGATGGCAGGGGCCCACACCAGTGTGATGGCGTTGGCGGAATTGATGTTGAAGTTTGTAGATAGGGCTGTCAAGAGCCTGGACGATGAGGAGGACTGGAATACGGAAGAGCATAAGTTTTGTTCAATCACTTCTTTCACCGCATCCAGAGAAACGGTCCATTGGATTCGGAACTATATTTTTGACACACTCCATGCTATAAAGAAATATGCTGAGTCCCAAACAGGGGATGGTGCGAAATGGGGAGGCTGGTTTGAGGAAAAGAATTGGATTGACTGGCAGGAGCATATGGCGGAACTGGTCAGCCGTCTGGATATATTTCTCGAATCTTCAGAGGCCGAAATAGAGCTGATTCCATTACAAAGTCCAGAGGATCAGGAGATGGAAAATAACAGAGAGGCGGAATGGCCTTTACAGAATAAACTTGGACTGTGAGGCACAATGGGATGTCAATTGCAGAAAATCAGGAGAAAGATATGGTATCAAATGACAGACAGGATAAGTTACTGATGGAAACGTGTATTAAGCATTTGACCCAATACGCAGCTATGATCAAAACGAACCAAGGAGCGCAAAGCGATGAGAGCATTGGTCGGTTGAGGAAAATGATCGGGGAGATGGAGGCATATTGGGATTTAAGTGATCGAAGGGACCGTGAAGAGCAGTTTGACAAAACGCTGCAGCGTGCAGTCCAGACGGGCAGGACGAATCGGATATCAGAGGAACAGAAAATTGCCGCTGTGAATGGATTATACCGTTATGCGAGTGAAATGGTTTCCGCACAAGGTGTGGAGGCGGCAGAGCGGGTGAAAGAGGTTCAAGCGGTTATCAGGGAATTGGCAGATGGATGGGACATGGATAAAGCATGGGCGGCTCATCTGTGTTCCCTCATTGGGAGTATGGCAGGATATAAAGAACAGCCGCCATCAGAAACAAGGGAAGAGAGCCGCTTTTTTAAAGACATTTCAGCCGTGGCTGAGAAAATGGGGTTTGAGGTAAAAGGAGTAGAGAACGGATTGCTGCAGCTGTATCTGGAGGGAAGCCGTGTGGCGGAGGTTGATGAAAGCGGGAGCATGTTGTACCGTCCTAATCCGAACGTATTCAAACTGATGGATGAGATCGAAGCATGGAAGAGCAGAGAAGAAAACCTGCATATGCAGGACGGACTCCAAATGTAACACAGGCAGGGAGGGACGCTGCTTATGAAATCATTAAACGAACACTTGGCGTATTATGACCCGATGAGGGAATCCAATGAGCGCTATCTGCCGGAGGATCAGGAAACGCTCCGGTACTCCCGGGTATCTGTAATTGCAGATGGAAAAGTAATAGGGGCATCCCTCTATCCGGATCACGTACTGGATATGGCATTTTTAGAAACACCGTTTATGCGACAGCTCTGCCGGGATTATCAATACGCAAGGAAGCTGGAAGTCAGGATTGAGTGTTATGAACACAGTGGAGAGGGAGAAGGTCGGGGACTGGTCGGCGGTGAATTTACGCTGTTCTGTCTGGGAGCGTTGGATTTGAAGATAGTATCCACCCGGAACATCTGCTTGTGGGAAGGAGGACGGATGTCCAGTCTGTTCGGGAAAGAGACCGGAAATATGAGGATTAAGAAAGAGGTGATGGTTCGATGTTTATCTGGGACTTCGTAGCGGATACGGTTCTCGGCCAGATCGTGGACTGGATCTATGGCCAGATGATTGGGTTTCTGGGAAATTTTTTCTCGCTCATGGGGCAGATGGGGGCAGAGCTGTTCGAACTGGATTGGATCCAGGCGATTGTCCTGTTTTATTCACAGCTTGCCTGGGTGCTCTATGTGGTGGGATTTGTGGTGGCGGTATTTGAATGTGCCATTGAATGCCAGAGCGGCAGGGGAAGCGTCCGTGATACGGCGCTGAATGCATTAAAAGGTTTTATGGCGGCCGGTCTTTTTTCCGTTGTGCCGGTAGAACTTTACAAATTCAGTGTGTCCCTCCAGGGAGAGATTACCAGAGGAATAACAGGGCTGGGTGGTGATTTCGGTTCCATGGCAGGGAATATCATTGACAGCCTGGCGAACTCGGGAACCCTGCAGGATGCGATGGTCAGCGGGGTGTTCGGTGGGATCAATACAATCACGAATCCAATCCTGATGATTTTTATCCTGTTTATGATGGGGTATTCCACGATTAAAGTGTTTTTTGCCAATCTGAAACGGGGCGGGATTCTGCTGATACAGATTGCGGTGGGAAGCCTGTACCTGTTCAGCGTTCCAAGGGGGTATATAGATGGCTTTACGAATTGGTGTAAGCAGGTAATTGGTATCTGTCTGACTGCTTTTTTACAGGCCACGATGCTGATTGCCGGCCTGATGGTGCTGAGCAAGAATGCCCTTCTGGGGCTGGGGATTATGCTGGCGGCAGGGGAGGTGCCGAGGATTGCCGGACAGTTTGGATTGGATACCAGTACCAGGGCAAACCTGATGAGCAGTGTGTATGCGGCCCAGAGCGCGGTGAATCTGACCAGGACCATTGTACAGGCAGCGGCGAAATAGGAGGAACTGATTGGAGAGCAGGATGATTTATATCTGTTCCCCCTATGCGGGGAATACAGAAGAAAATATAGCATTTGCAAGACAGGCATGCGGTTATGCCATCCGGCAGGGAGCGGTTCCTCTGGCACCCCACCTGTTATATCCACAGATACTGAATGATTCCGTGCCGGAAGAGCGGGAGACAGGAATCCGCCTTGGGCTGGAGATGCTGGAGCGGTGTGAGGAACTTTGGATATGCGGGGACCGGATGTCGGCGGGAATGAAGCGGGAAGCGGCATATGCCAAAGCCAGGGGGATTCCGGTGCGCCGGATTCCTGTATGTGAGATCATGGGAAATCAAACGGTTCAGGAGATGGGGGAAGCTATAAGGGAAGGGCCGGATACCAGCCAATCGCACCAGAAAAATGTCCAGTTTGGGATGTGACCGCGGGAAGGAGGTGGAGTTCTTGCACTTATATTTTCATACCAACACAGAGATGGCACTGTATTATATCAAGGCGTTATTGCGGGATGGGGATGAGCATCCCATGTCGGAAATCTATGATTATGTGATGGAAAACTGTAAAGGCCATGCCGTGATGGGGGAGCCGATGCGTGCAACGGTCATATCTTCGGCGCTCTGGCGGCTGGCGCATACGGACGGAAGCGGTTACTGCCGTCTGCGAAGAGGCGTGTATCAGATGGGGGACCCGAAAAAAACCATGAAGGAGACGCCGTCCATTTATGAACGGGCCATCCGAATTGTAAGCAGGGCGGAGCGGGAGCTGGCAGGCAGTTTCTATGTGAACCTGGACCAGGGATTGGATTTAAAAACATCCATCGAGGCCCAGAACACTGGCCGGGAGGTGCTTGACAAGTTGGGACAGATTAAGGCGGAACTGGCGGCCATGCAACAGGAATTTACAAACGAAATGGAGTGTGGACAGGACCAGACGTCCGGTATGTCCATGGAACTGTAGGAGGTGGAGGATGTATATTTACCCGGAACATTTGAAGGCAAGGGCTGTCATGTGGCTGTGGCAGCTTCGGGATCTGACCGTGATTGGGGTGGGAGTATTGTTTTCTGTGCTTGCGGCGGTCCAGACCGGGGTGATTATCCCGGCGCTGATTACGGCTGCCTATGCCTTTTTAACCATCCGTTTTGAGGATACCAGTATCCTGGATTTTATCAGCTATGCCTGTGCTTATTTTTTCAGGCAGCAATTTTTTGAATGGAGGATGACCAGATGAGCAGAAAAGGGAAACGGGAGGGGAAGACAACAGCTAAACAAAGGCTCTCCACCAGGCAGCTGATGAACACTAGGAGGATTACAGAGTACAGCCTGGAGACCTATGACGGGGATGAACTGGTGTACTTCATGATTCGCCCCACCAACCTGTCGGTCTTATCAGAATCCAGTGTAGGGGCAAGGGTGTATGCCCTGATGAATGTGCTCAAGGGTGTGGCGGAGATTGAGATGCTGTGCTTGAACAGCCGGGAAAATTTGAGGAGAACAAGGGATTTCTGCGTAGGAGGGCGGAAGAAGAACGCAATCCGGTCATCCGCCAGCTGCTGGAGCGGGATCAGATTTTCTTAGACCGGATTCAGGTACAGATGGCAACGGCCCGTGAATTTTTAATCCTGATCCGGCTTAGGAATCAGAAGGGGAAAGATGTGTTTTCGTATCTGGACCGCATTGAAAAATCCCTAAAGGAACAGGGATTTGATTCCAGACGGGCGGATGAGGAAGACATTAAACGGATTCTGGCAGTGTATTACGAGCAGAACGTGACCAGTGAGAAGTTCGAGGATTTTGATGGGGAGCGGTGGATCATTCCGGATGATTAAAGGCGGGAGGCTGAAGAAATTTCAATAGGAATCGTAAAGCCAGCCTTGATGGGAACAGTAAATTGATGGTTACGATTCAATCAAACTGTGGTATACTGTAAAAGAAATGCAATTATCGTGAGAAGGAAGGAGTGGATTGTTTGAATTACCCGGAATTATTGAGAAAAAGGGATTTATACCAGTCTGGCAGGGCGTCCATCCCAGAGTTGACGCTGCAGTCCTACGAGCAGGCGTTTGAGATAGAATATACCCATAACTCTACCGCCATTGAGGGAAATACCCTGACTCTTATGGAGACAAAGGTGCTGTTAGAGGATGGGATTACCATGGGCGGAAAGAGGCTGCGGGAGATTTATGAGACCGTCAACCACCAGAAGGCATACCGCTATGTGAAGGAGTGTATCGCAAAGGAGCAGCTTCTGGATGAAAAAATCGTTAAGGATATCCATGCACTGTTGATGGAGAATATCTTTGTGGGAGGGATTTACCGGAACGTAGACGTGTACATTTCCGGAGCGCAGCATACCCCGCCATCACCTGGTGAAATGTACCGGCAGGTCAAAGATTTTTATGCCGATCTCATATGGAAGGGGAAAGAAATGAATCCCATTGAACTGGCGGCATGGACCCACGCTGAGTTTGTGCGAATCCATCCTTTCCCGGATGGCAATGGGAGGACCTCACGTCTGATTATGAACTATCAGCTTTTGGCAAATGGATTTCCTGCTGTGTCTATCGCAAAAGAGAACCGGCTGGATTATTTCAATGCCCTGGAAGCCTATGCGGTAGAGGGTAATCTGGTCCCGTTTGCAGAAATGGTTGCAGGTTTGGCCGACCAGCAGCTGGACCGCTACCTGGGCATGATGGAGCCTTCGCAGGACATGCAGCAGAATCCAAAGATGTAACAACAGAAGAACAAAACGGCATGACGCCGGATGCAGAGATGTGTCCGGCGCTTTTTTTGCGCCAAAATCAAGGAGGGAGAACGTTGAAACATGCAAAAACCACCCCGGTGGCGGAAAAGGAGGACGTACGCATCCAGGAATTTCTGGACATGATTGCGCCCTCCGTCATCAAGTTTGAAACTGACTACTTCATCTGTGGCAACACATACCGCTGTGTCTGGGCGCTGAGGGAGTACCCGACTTCCACAGAGGAGCAGGCAATCTTAAAACGGCTGGGAGAAAAGGATGGGGTCACTTTAAAGATTTATACCCGCCATGTCAGCGCAGCGGAGGAGAGGAAAATCATCAGCAATGCCGCCAGTAAGAACCGGCTGAATCAGTCCAGTACCAATGATTTGCAGCAGACGGTCCAGGCGGAGAGCAATCTCCAGGATGTGGCGATGATTGCGGCAAGGACCCACCGCAACCGGGAACCGCTCCTGCATACGGCTGTTTACATGGAACTGACCGCCAATGAATACGACCGCCTGAAGCTGTTACAGACGGAGGTGCTGACCGAGCTTATTCGTTCAAAACTGAACGTGGACCGGCTTCTCCTGCGTCAACAGCAGGGCTTTCAGTGTGTGATGCCAAGTGGGAGAAATGTGTTCCGGGATCAGTTTGAGCGGGTTCTGCCGGCCAGCAGTGTGGCAAATCTCTATCCCTTTAATTACAGCGGAAAGACGGATCCCCATGGTTTTTATGTGGGGCGGGATAAGTTTGGGAGTAACATTCTGGTGGATTTTAACCAGAGGGCGGACGATAAGACCAACGGTTCCATCCTCATCCTGGGCAACAGCGGCCAGGGAAAGTCCTATCTGTTAAAGCTGCTCCTGTGCAACCTGCGGGAAGCCGGACTGGATGTCATCTGCCTGGATCCGGAAATGGAATATGAGGACCTGACCAACAATCTTGGGGGCTGTTTTATCGATCTGATGGGCGGCCGTTTTTTGATTAATCCCCTGGAGCCAAAGGTATGGGATGAAGGGGAGGGCCCGGAGGATCCGGATGCGCCGGAAACCTTCCGGATCCGGAGCCGGCTGAGCCAGCATATCAGCTTTTTAAAAGACTTTTTCCGCTCGTATAAGGACTTTACGGACCGGGAGATTGACGTGATTGAGATTATGGTCCAGCGCCTCTACGCCAAGTGCGGGCTTACGGATGAGACGGATTTTCAGAGGCTGGGCTCAAAAGATTACCCCACCCTTTCCGAACTGTACGAACTGATTGAGGCGGAATATAAAGGATTTGACAGCAGGGAGCGGCAGTTGTATACCGCGGAACTGTTACAGAACATCCTTCTGGGGCTCCACTCCATGTGCAGGGGACCGGAAGAAAAGTTTTTCAACGGCCATACCAATATCACGGATTCCAGCTTCGTTACTTTCGGTGTAAAAGGGGTCCTGCAGGCCAGCCGGAACCTTCGTGATGCCCTGTTGTTTAACACCCTTTCGTTCATGAGCAACCGGCTTCTGACGGTAGGGGATACGGTGGCAGGACTGGATGAATTTTACCTGTTCCTATCCAACCTGACAGCGGTGGAGTATGTCCGAAACTTCATGAAACGTGTGAGAAAGAAAAACTCCTCTGTGATTCTGGCCAGCCAGAACCTGGAGGATTTTAATATTGAGGGGATCCGGGAATATACCAAGCCGCTGTTCTCCATTCCCACCCACCAGTTCCTGTTCAATGCAGGGGCTGTGGACGAGAAGTTTTATACGGATACCCTGCAGTTAGAGGCGAGCGAATTCAGCCTGATCCGCTATCCCCAGCGCGGTGTGTGTCTCTATAAATGCGGGAATGAGCGTTACAACCTAATGGTGACGGCGCCGGATTATAAGGCAAAGCTGTTTGGAAAGGCAGGCGGACGATGAGCCGGGAGGTGGTTCCATGGACATGAAACAGCAGCGGTTTGGGATTGAGATTGAGCTGACGGGGATCGCCAGGAAACGTGGGGCGGAGATTGCAGCTGCCTATTTTGGCACCCAGTCCTACTATGAAGGAACTTATTACGACACCTATGTTGCGCTGGATTCCCAGGGCAGGGAATGGAAATTCATGAGTGACGCCAGCATAAAACCGGAGAGAAAAGAGGGAAAGAGCCGCGTGGCAGCCAGTGACAGCTATAAAACCGAGATGGTGAGCCCCATCTGCCGTTATGAGGATATCGAGACCATACAGGAACTGGTGCGGAAGCTGCGGGAGGCAGGAGCCCTGGCGAATTCCAGCTGTGGGATCCATGTGCATATCGATGCCTCATCGTTTGACGCAAGGACTCTGCGCAACATCACTAATATCATGGCGGCAAAGGAGGATTTGATCTATAAGGCGTTGCAGGTATCTGTGGCCAGACAGAATCGCTGGTGTAAACCGGTGGAGGAGCGTTTTTTGGAGGAACTCAACCAGAAGAAACCGGGGACACTGGAAGAAGTGAGACACATCTGGTACAACGGGGCCAGCCGGCAGCGGGATCATTATGATGAAAGCCGTTATCATTGTCTGAACCTTCATAGTGTGTTCCAGAAAGGGACTGTAGAGTTTCGATTGTTTAACGGGACGACTCATGCAGGTAAAATCAAGGCATATATTCAGCTCTGCCTGGCTATCGGGGCCCAGGCCCTCAACCAGACCAGCGCCAGCCGGAGGAAAACGCAGACAACCAATGAGAAATATACCTTCCGTACCTGGCTGCTTCGGCTGGGATTAAACGGGGATGAGTTTAAGACAGCGCGGCTTCACCTGCTGAAACATCTGGATGGCTGTATTGCTTGGAAGGATCCGGCCCAGGCTGAGGCCCAGAAAGAACGTCTTAGACTGAAACGGGAGAAGGAACAGCAGATGCGGGAGGAGAGGGGGACCTTTGGATCAGAATCAGACAATGAATCAGAAATAAGGGAGCAAGTAATACAGGAAGAAAATATGCACATAGAGGCCGAGGCACAGTCCCCGGTCTTTTCTATGATGACAGGAATGTAAAGGAGAAACAGGAATGGCAAGAAGGACAGGAAAAAATGCAACACAGGAGCGGCTGTACATTGCTTACGGCAGCAACTTAAATCTTCCCCAGATGGAGCGGCGCTGCCCGACTGCAAAGGTGGTGGGAACCAGTGAAATCAAAAACTACGAGCTGTTATTCCGTGGTGTGGCTACTGTGGAGCCGAAGGAAGGAGCGAGTGTTCCAATTCTGTTATGGAAGATTGAGACTCTCGATGAGGCTGCATTGGACCGGTATGAGGGCTGGCCTCATCTGTACCGGAAGGAGATGATGGATGTAGAGCTGGAAGGAAAAAGTGTCTCCGCTATGGTTTACGTGATGAATGACGTGCGCTTTCTCGGGATGCCCTTGGAATCCTATTACAAGGTAATTGAGGAGGGATACCAAACAGCCGGATTCGATACGGCTGTGCTGGAACATGCCCTGGAGCGGACAGAGGAGCGAATGAAACAGGAGGAGTCCCAGTATCACCAGCAGCGTTTTCATGATCTGGACGGCTTTCATTTATAAGGCAAGCAAAAAAGCTGCTCATACAGCGGCAGCTTTGCGCGTTAATCATTCTGATTTTCAGCAATCGTAATCGTTTTAAGATAGGCACCCAAAAGTTCCTTGAGTTCCGGAAGATACTTTCCATCCAGACCGGAAAGCATGTCTGTGATGGCGCTGACATCGGTGACCTGTTCGGTTCCGAACAGGATATAGTCGGCAGAGAGTCCAAGTACACGGGCTAGCCTTCCCAGCAATGCAACGGAAAAGCCCCGGTCACCGCGCTCAATATCGGAAAGAAAGGAATTGGATATTTCGGAAAGCTCAGCCAGCCGTTCCCGGCTATAACCAAGGGCTTTCCTCTGGCGGCGGATGCGCAGGCCGATTTCCTTTGCGTTGTTTTCAGTCATATGTTCACCCCGTTTCATACACGATATCAACAGTTTAACCTACTTTATTGCACATATACAGCGTGTTAATCGGTTGAATAAAACCGATATAATGTATAACGGAGAACGGATATAGCGACACATGGAAGGAGCGTGCCGGTTTTATCCCTGCCATCTTAAAGCGAAGAAAAAAATAGAGTAGAAAGGAGAGAAACGATATGGCAGCTCCAGCGGCGCTTCTTGCTGTCAAGGCGGCAGTAGCTGTGGCGGTGGATAAACGTGGGAGGAATGTGATTGCCTCGGTTGTGGCGGCGGTTCTGGTACCGTTTGTTTTAGTGATCATTATGCTGTTAAGCATTATGGACGGGACCAGCTCCCATAACGTGTCTGCGGTTGACCAGGTGTTCCGGGACGGAATCATTTCCAGCCAGGTGCCTGAAGAATACCGGAAGTACATTGTGGACATGCGGACCAGCTTTACCTCCCTGGAGGATTTGATCGCAGGGATCGATCATGTGGAAGATGGGGAACTGGATACGGAACGAATCAAATCTGTTTTTTATGCCATGTATTTTGGCAGCGCACAGCCGTCACTCTTGGCACAGAAAGAATTTGTGGACTGCTTTGTGGAGTACGAGGAGCGGGAGGATGAGGACGGGGATTCCTACACGGCGGCTATCCCTATCACAGACCTCAGCACTGTGTATGATAACATCAGGCAGCGCCTGGGGCTGGAAATCGGGGCAGAGCAGGAGGCAAATGCCCAGAGAATCTATACCGTTGCAGTATACGGTTCGGCTGTTCCGGGAGGGATGATGGCCGGAGCTGCCATGGGAGATGGCAGCTACCAGGCACTGTTTACAGAGGCAAGCAAGTACATTGGATTTCCTTACCGGTGGGGCGGTTCAAACCCGCAGACTTCCTTTGACTGCAGCGGTTATATCTGTTGGATTTATACCCAGTCCGGAGCGTACCAGCTGCCACGGACATCAGCCCAGGGAATCTTTGACCAGTGCGCTGTGATTCCAAGGAAGGAAGCGAAGCCGGGGGATCTGGTGTTCTTCACAAAGACCTATGCTTCCTCTACTCCGGTCAGTCATGTCGGCTTGTATGTTGGCGGGAATCAAATGTTACATTGCGGGGATCCCATCGGTTATGCAAACATTGATTCCAGCTATTGGCGCAGCCATTTTTATGCATTTGCCAGACTTCCGGCCGCTTAGGTGTTGAGTAACTGATAAAGTTGCAAAAAAGATTGATAATTTACAATAAAAAATGATAAAAGCTGTTTCAACAAAAAAGTGACAAATGGCTTGATAAAAACAGTATGAAAAAGACAATTATGTTTGATAATGCAGGGCCGTTTCTGAAACGCATATCTGCTTGAAACAAATATTTTAGAGTGAGCACGTTTAAGTATAGCTTTGCTTTTATGCCGGATGAAATCAAACGGTATTTTATCAAACATAATTGTAAAAATTGTGCTGGAAATTATCAGTTTTAATTGTAAACAGACATTGGGTTTGATTGCTTTTCGCGAATATCTTTGGTGGTTTTATGTATCGACTTGTGAATCAGTATAAGATATGTTGGCTGGTAAAAGGAGGTGAGGAATCATAAATGAGCTGGAAGAGCAGGCAAAAAACTGATGGCAACGCGTGTTCGGGAAGTCAGAGATGAATACAGGATGAGCAGGTCCAAGACCTATGATTTACAGGTGAAGGAGCATGTGGCAAGAATGGACCGCATCCTTCATTCACTGTCAGATGAGGACCACGAATGACTGGACAATCAGCTGCTTGATAAGTTCTGCATATGCGAGACGGAATGCCGGGAGTTATATATGGCCGGTTTCCGGGATGCCATGCGTTTGCTCATGACGATTGGTCTTTAACAAACAGAATATGAATCGGAGTAGGGCCGCTATGGATAGTAGCATAGCGGCCTGTTCTGATTGTGAAAACTTTGAAGTCACATACTCATGAAAGGGGAAGTCGGAATGAAAAATACTACATTGACGCTGACCTTCAACACGGAGCGGCTAGATGCCCTGACCTATCATATGGGCAAAAAGGAAGCGGATCTGAAGGAGGAGTTAGGCGATTACCTGCAGAAGATGTATGAGAAATATGTGCCGCAGGCCACCCGGGAGTACCTGGATGACAGGATTTCCAGGGAAGGAGCAGCAAAGCCGGCCAGGCCGAGACGGCAGGCAGAAGAGAGCCATGCAAGGAATCAGACGTGCCAGGAATTGGGACAGGCGGGCAGTGTATGAGGTATCAGGATCAGCATGGCAATGAGATTACCGAGGGCATGTATCTCCGGTTTGAGGATGGCAGTGTAGAGCAGGTCTATGCCTGCCAGACAGGAGATGAGAGCGATCTTGGGATTAATGCCAGCAATGAAGCCTATCTGCAGGCTCACGGTTTGGGGGATTTTCCCCATGAATTATACCCGCTTTCCGAGTTTGATCTGTCAGAAGTGGAGATTTGCGAGCCGGAGCTGGAACTGCGGCAGCCTGGCATGATGGGATAGAGCATCCATTCCGGGAACGTGAGCCTGTATTTGGCCGTTTGTGCCGCTTTGGCAGGCGGAGTGGGACTGGGATACCCCGGCAGGAATGACGGCCTTGTTGGGCCTTTGTAGCCGGAGGTTATACGGACAGGTAGCTGCAGGACTGGTTGGGTCGAAAGTGGTGCAGGTTAAAGGGGTTATGCTGCTTTTGCAGCCTAACCCCGAGAAACACCGGCCGGCAAAGCCGTCCGGAGATTCTGGTTTGAATACTTTGTTGGCGATAAGAGGAAAATATGGTGCTGATGGGGCAAGAAAATGGCGTAAGTACAGGGAAGCTGCGGCATTTTTATGATTACCGAAGGAGGGGAGGAACTGGAGGAGGAAACAAAGAAGGTGCGCATAGGCGTTTACATGGAGAAGGAGTTGGTAGACCGGGCCGATGAGCTGTTGAATTTTGCCGGAGCCCGCTCCAGAAATGAGTTCGTGGCGGAAGCGGTAAAGTTTTATATCGGATATCTTCATTCTAGAAAAGCGGAGAACTATCTGCTTCAGACATTATCTTCCGTCCTCACCGGTACGGTACATGACAGTGAAAATCGTCTGGCCCGGATGGATTTTAAACTGGCAGTGGAGTTGTCCAAGCTGGCGCATGTGATCGCGTATTCCCATGACGTGGATGAGGAAGCGCTGCACAGACTGCATGTGAAATGCGTGGAGGAAGTAAAGCGGATCAATGGTGCGATTGAGTTCGAGGATGCTTATCGGTATCAGAAACGGGAAGTTTAAGTAATGATAAAATAAAAAGAATGATACGAGAGAAGATTCAATATGGCACAGGATCAGAGGATGGAGGTTATCATCCACCGGTTAGCGAGAGAGGCGTTGCAGAATCGGAGAGCCGAAGCCAAAGGATCGGGAGCTGCTGGATGAACTGGAGACATTGGGTACAGAGGTTAAAGCATTGATGGAACAGCTTCCGGCTTTAATCACTTTCAACAGGTCATAGTGGGAGGTGAAAATACAATGAAACAATGGAACTTTATAAGAGGCGGTGCCGGGCTTATGCTGTGCGTGATTCTGATGGCTGGATGTGCAAAATAAATGCCCCTATCCAATGGAAGCAGCGGCGCTGTGGTTCCGGAACATGTTCCGGAGCCGGCTTATATTTCTGATACCTCACCGTCAGACTGTTAGCTCTGCGGGGAGGGGAGGGACTCTGATTCCGGCATATTGGGAAGAAGATAACATTGGAATCATTGACTTAAATCCGTTCTGAATTTCTCATATCAGCATCAATGAATATGATGATCATGGCAGAAGAATTAAAAATGGCTGGAGCGGTTCTAGTTTCAACATGCTGACAACAGGAGAAGATGGTATGTCCGTGTGGGGAAGTACAGACAACAGCCGGGGCTACTATTCCGGGCAGGCCAGTATGAAAAGCCATATAGGTTTGGACTTGGAGGAGGTATCTGGGTTTCTCTGTACCGGCTGCCTCAATACACTGTTGGATGAGTGCTATGATGAAACGTATTACAATCTCGGAATTGTAAATTTTAAAACACGTGAAATCCTTCTGTTGGAGAAGAGGGTGACAGCATTTGTTTTTGATAACTTTTATATAGACTGCAACTATTATGAAGACGAACCGGGAGAGGGTGAATACGGCTTTGATTTATTGATATTTTATTGCCCACCGCGCTATAAGAGTTCATAGAAGGAACATGTTATGCCTAAAATCATTTTTACCAGCCGCTATATGAAGGCTGCACCAGCTGCTCAGCTTGCAAACTATGTGAAATACATCGCTACCAGGGAAGGGGTAGAAAAGATTGATGAGAGCAAGCGGGAACTCCCGGCAACCGTAGCACAGAAAAAACTGATTTCCCAGCTTCTCAAGGATTTTCCAGATGCCAAAAATATGTTAGAGTATGAAGATTTTAAAATACATCCAACAATTGGAACTGCGTCTGAATTTATTTCCACTGTGTTGGAATGGAACCAGGATCAGCTCTCGGACCGGGAGAACTATGTGGACTATTTGGCGAACCGTCCTCGTGTAGAACGTGTGGGAGAACACGGACTTTTTACAGATGTTGGGACTCCAGTGGTGATTTCCAAGGTGCAGGAGGATGTGAAACATCATAAGGGACCGGTATGGACACACGTGGTCAGCCTGCGGAGGGAGGATGCAGCCCGTCTGGGATATGACTCTGGAAAGCAGTGGCGGGAGCTTCTGCGTTCCAAGCGGGCGATGCTCAGCAAACACATGAAGATTGATAGTGAGAACCTGCGCTGGTATGCTGCGTTTCACAATGAAAGCCACCACCCGCATGTTCACATAATGGTGTTCTCTGCGAAAGATAATGATGGATATTTGACGGAGCCGGCGATTGAAGCCATGCGTTCCGAACTGGCTCATAGTATCTTCCGTCAGGATTTTGCAAACCTCTATGAAGAGCAGAACCTAGCTCGCACGGATTTGAAAAAAGAAGCGGAACAGCTGATGAAAGAACTGTTGAGTCAATTGGAACAGGGAGTGCTGGTGAATCCGGAGATTGAAAGACGGATCTGTCAGCTTGCCGACCGGTTGCAAAAAACAAAAGGGAAAAAAGTATACGGTTATCTGAAGGCGGATGTAAAAAAAATAGTAGATCAGATAGTCGATGAGCTGGAAAAAGAACCTGAGGTTGGGAAGCTGTATCAGACCTGGGGAGAATGGAACAATCAGATTTTACAGTTTTACTCCAACAACCCTCCGCCGCTTCCGCCCTTATCAAAACAGCCACAATTTAAAAGTATTAAAAATATGGTGATTGCCGAAGCATTACAGATCGGCAGTCACCATTTTATATTTGATGAGGAACCGGAGGAATTAGAACCAACAGAATTACCGCAAGAGAAAGGGCTGGATGAATTACTGGAAGAAGCGGAGACGTATGAAACATCGGTAGAAATCAACACACCGAAACGGGAAGCCGCTTCAAATACCTATGCCGGAAATCAATCTCATGTTACATGGGGGGATGAGTACCGGGAAGCGCGAAACTGCTTATACGGGAGTGAAGAAGTTGAGCCTGACTTTGCACGGGCATGCCAACTGTTTCAACAGGAAGCAGAAAAAGGAAATGCACTTGCCATGTATGATCTTGCCCGTATGTTTGCTGATGGACTTGGCAGGGAAGCGGATCCTAATGCCGCACAGAATTGGTATGCAAAAGCGATTGCTGCATTTATGGAAGCAGAGTTCTCGGCAAAAGAAAGGCAGAAGTCCTATCTGCAGTACCGGATTGGGAAAATGTATGCGGCAGGTCTAGGTACGGAGCAGGACTATGGAGAGGCAGCGGAATGGTTTGGGAGAGCTGTCAGACAGAATCATAAGTACGCTCAATATTCTCTGGCCGGTCTTTACTATAGAGGACAGGGAGTCGAGCAGGATTACCGGCAGGCACGAAATCTCTATCGCTGTTCCGCAGAGCAGGAAAACCCGTATGCAGGTTATGAGCTGGCAAAGATGTACCGTGATGGAATCGGAGCAGAACCGGATGGACAACAAGCGGCTACTTACTTTGAGGCGGCCTTCCGAGGCTTCCTTGCGTTGGAAAGTAAAAGCCATGATGACAAATTGCAATACCGCCTGGGGCAGATGTTTTATACGGGAACTGGAACTAAAAAAGAGGAAACAAAGGCGGTAGAGTTCTGGCAGAAAGCAGCCAGGCTGGGAAATGCAAATGCTCAGTATTCATTGGCAAGCCATTGGCTGAAAACAGGGACCGGAGATTTACAGCAGGCGTTAGAGTGGATTCAGAAAGCCGTAGAAGGAGAGAATACAGCGGCCATGTATTCCTTGGGGAAACTGTATCTGGAGGGCGAGATGGTTCCACCGGATATTAAACGTGCAATTGAATTATTTGAGAAGGCAGCCATGAAGGGACATGATTATGCAGCGTACCGTCTGGGACGTCTCTATCTGTCGGGAGAGAAGATCAAAAAGAATGTGGAGCTAGCAATGGAATGGCTTGGGCAGGCTGCGGGTGCCAACAATTTATATGCACTTTATACATTTGGCAAGTTGTTCCTTATGGGAGCGGATGTACCGAAAGACATTGAACGGTCCATCTATTACTTCAAACGAGCTGCGGAAGGCGGCAATGAGTATGCAGAGTTTCAGTTGGGGAAGTTGTATCTTCTGGGAGAGGATGTTCCGAAAAATGTAGAGGAAGCGATTACCTGGATTTCCAGTTGCGCGGACCGTGGAAACCAATTCGCCCAGTATGCGCTGGGTAAATTATATCTTTGCGGGCGGGATGTTCCGAGGGATCGGGAAAAAGCCATTTCGCTGTTGGAGGCAGCGGCAGCACAGGGAAATATTTATGCCCAGTTTTTGCTGGATCATCTGGACTCATTCCAGGATCCATCTGTTTTTCTGTCAGCAACTAGGCTTTTGAATCAACTGACTAAGATATTCCAGGAAGAAGAACGGAGAGAGAGAGCAAGGCATATCAGTGTGGATCGAAAAATGCGGCGTAAAATCCGGGAGAAAAAAGTGGCGCAGGGCCATAAGGGAGATGACCATGAGCCGCAGGAACTGTTGTATTAAAAAATAGGAGGTGGGCAGATGGGGTATGTGCATTTTACAGAAGATCAGAAACAGAGGGCCGGTTCCGTGGACTTGGTGGATTTTCTTCGGTTAAATGGAGAGAGACTCATTTCAGCCGGAAGGGAATGGCGTTTGAGCAGCGATCATAGTATCACGGTCCGGGGAAATACCTGGTATGATCATGCGGAAGAAAAAGGCGGAAGCCCAATCAGTTTTGTCCAATATGTTTACGGAAAAAACTATCCGGATGCGGTTACCATGCTGCTGAATGGAGAGCAGGGCGTAGCATACAAACAAAGCCAGAGAGAAGAAAGCACAAGGGCGCCGTTTGTACTTCCGCCGTCCAACAGCAACATGCGGCGGGTATATGCTTATCTGTTGAAAAACCGGTTTCTGGATCGGGAGATTGTGGATGCATTTGTAAGAAGCGGCCTGATTTATGAAAGTCTGGAGCCATCAAAGGATGGCGCAAAACAATTTCACAACGCAATTTTCGTGGGAAAAGATGAAGCTGGGACGGCCAGACATGCACATAAAAAGGGAATCTACACCTACGGGAAAAGTTACCGCGGGAATATTGAAGGGAGTGATCCTCGGTACAGCTTTCATTGGAAGGGAATCAGCAATACCCTGTATGTATTTGAATCGCCCATTGATTTGATTTCCTATATTTCACTTCATAAGGAGGGCTGGGAAAATCATAGTTATGTGGCGTTGTGCGGTGTTGGGCGTCAGTCCATGTACCAGATGCTGAAAGAAAATCCGAACTTGAAAACAATCTGTCTGTGTCTGGATTCCGATGCTCCGGGGATAAAGGCGATGAGGCGTATTACAGATGAATTGCTGGAGTTGGGATACCAGGATACGAAGGAGGAACGCTCCATTTATAAAGACTGGAATGAAGACTGTAAGGCCGTGCATGGACAGCCCGCACAAGCGGCTGAGGAGTTTCTGGTACAGCCCGCAATAGAAAGAGAATTAAATCTGGCCTACATCTAAGGCGTTGCGTACTTGTTCTTGGAAAAGGGGGAGTAACTTGTTAGAAAATCAACTTGTGCCACTTGTGTGTGTCGGCATTGGTATGCTTATCATGTTTGGAGTCATACCGCTTGTGGCAAACCATTATTCACTCAATGGTATTAAATCTAAAACCGTAGGAGATGGACAATACGGTACAGCCCGGTTTGCCAGCGAGGCAGAGCTCCGGAAGACATTTGCATATGTGCCATATGAACCGAAGCTGTGGAGGCAGGGGAAAAACCTTCCGGAGACACAGGGACTTGTGGTGGGCGCAAAGTTTACGCAGAGAGGAGTGACGGCACTGATTGATTCAGGGGATATCCATCTGCTAATGATTGGAGCGGCGGGCGTTGGTAAAACAGCCAACTTTTTGTACCCTTGTATCGAATATGCTTGCGCCAGCGGAATGAGTTTCATCTGTACCGATACAAAAGGAGATTTGTATCGGAATTATGCGGATATCGCAAGGAAATACTATGGGTACAATATCTCTATTTTGGATCTAAGAAATCCAACCAGATCGGATGGAGATAACATTCTTGGGATGGTAAATAAATACATGGACTTATACCTGGAGAATCCAGAAAACTTGGCAAACAAGGCAAAGGCAGAAAAGTATGCGAAGATTACAGCTAAAACTATCATCAGTTCCGGTGGAGGAGATTCGTCTTCCTATGGCCAGAATGCGTTTTTCTATGACGCGGCGGAGGGACTGCTAACCAGCGTAATCCTGTTGATTGCTGAATACTGTCCCAAAGAGCAGCGCCATATCATAAGCGTATTCAAACTGATCCAGGACTTGCTGGCTCCATCTCCGGTAAAGGGAAAGAATCAGTTCCATCTATTAATGCAAAAGTTGCCGCCAACTCATAAGGCGAAATGGTTTGCAGGCGCTGCGCTCAACTCTGCGGATCAGGCTATGTCTTCCGTGCTTTCAACGGCGATGTCCCGATTAAACGCATTTCTGGATTCGGAGATGGAGCAGATCCTGTGTTTTGACAGTGAGATGGATACGGAGACCTTTTGCAATTCTAAATCCGCCATTTTTATTGTTCTTCCGGAGGAGGATACCAGTGCGACACGTTTCTAACTGAAAAGGTTAGGCTCAAGGACAAATAAACGAAAAATTGAAAGGAGTTTCTGAAATACGAACTTGAAGAACTGATATTCCAAGAGGTGGAATGATGGTGTAACGCCCTGAAACGCCCCCTTGATACTGCGGCAAGAGGTGGGACTTTGTGATAATCCTGCTGTTTGAAGCCCGCAAAAGTCGGCAGAGAGTCACCCAAACAGGTCGAGCTGTGGAAAGCTGTTCAGAGGTGGACGGTGTGGCCTATATGCCGGAGGTCTAAAATATGCCTATGGTGAGTATGTAGTGTAAAAGACTACTGACGAACCTCAGATTGTAAGAGTCTAAACTTCCGCATAGCAGAAATGCTATGGTCTGCATGGCAGACGCAAGCCGGGGTAGAGTCAAAATTTGGTGTTATGAAATACCCTACGGTGTTACAGGCACCGGAGTAGTTTGCAGGCTTAGATGAGGCACCTAAGGGCATGAATGGAAAGATAGGAATATCGGAACGTGGTAAGGTCAGAACGTGGAGCCTGTCACAAGGCAGAGAAGCGTTAGAAAGGAAAATTCGATGAATATAACTTGCTTTTATCTGGCTGAAAGTGATGCCACAGTACCAGTGAAACGGTGATAACAAGCCGTGGAGGGATAGGCATTAGTCGCAAGAAAACTAAATAATAAAGATTACACAACATGTCATGGGCTCGAGTATGACTAAGAAAAGAAATCTCCATGTTGGAGGTTCTAACCATGACAAACTTGAAAACTCCCAAACGCCAAAAGCTTCGAAACAGTGAATATTATGATGTGTAAGGTGTGTTTAACGAATTATATGCCGTCAGCAAAAAAAGGGAAAAGTATTCGCCGATTTACAGGGGATAATTCAGTCAGAGAAAATATAAACTGGCATATAGAAATATGAAAACAAACAGGGGTAGTAGAACACCCAGAGTAGGCGATAAAACCATTAATGATTTGAGAAGATGGAGCGATACCGACCTTATCAGGAAACTTATGTGGAAGAGAAGTAATAGTAATAAGTATACACTGCAAGGGAGACAAGAAATTCACCAGAACTTGTTTGATATCAATGTAAAAATCTTGCGTTACCTTATGCGGAATTCTATTCTGAATTGGAGTATTGATTATAACGATGATCGAATCTTTCATTATTCCAGACAAATGGTGAAATGTGCAGTAACAGGTAAACGAATGATAGTGGAGGAAATTCACTGTCACCATAAGCTGTCTGTTATGTTTGGCGGTGATAGCCATGCACATTTGACGCTCGTATGCGCCGAAGTACATGGGTTGATTCGCGCTACCCTGAAAGAAACTATTACGACATGGTTAAAAGCGTTGTAGTTGATGGGCTATCAAATCAGGCGTGTAAGCAACCAGCGGAAGCTCTGTGAACTGTGGACGATTTGATAATAGAGTTTGAAAATGTGTAAATCATATTGAAGTTTTCTTGCGATGGAACGCCGGATGAGGTGAAAATCTCATGTCCGGTGTGAAGCGGGGGAAAATCTGGAGATAGTATCAAAGGGTTACCTATCGCTATCAAAGTATTTTATGGTAAGCCTGTTTTTGCAGCAGATCTACAGGGAAATGCTGTCAATCGCAGATGAACATGGAGGGAAACTTCCGAATCGTGCGGTGATTTTTGGAGATGAGCTCGGTACCATTCCCAAGATTGAATCTCTGGAGATGCTTTTTTCAGCTGGTCGATCCAGGCGGATCAGTATGATACCCATCATACAAAGCTTTGCCCAGCTGCAGAAAAACTATGGGAAAGAGGGAAGTGAAATCATCGTGGATAACTGTCAAGACGTTTTATTTGGTGGGTTTGCACCCAACTCGGAAAGTGCTGAGATTCTGTCAAAGGCATTGGGAAATAAAACGGTGTTGTCCGGCTCCATCAGCCGGGGGAAAAATGATCACAGCCAAAGCCTGCAGATGGTTGGGCGTCCGCTCATGACTCCGGATGAATTGAAGTCACTGCCCAAGGGACACTTTATCCTGGCGAAGACCGGCTGTCACCCGATGCGAGTAGAACTACGCTTATTTTTTAAATGGGGGATTGAATTTGAGGAAAAATATGAGGTGGAACAGCATGTGGCAAGGCAAGTGTCTTATGCGGACCGGCTGGAGTTGGAGCAGGAGATTGTTAGGAGACAATTTTGTGAGGATGAGGAGGCAAACTTTTATGAACCACCGGAAATAGAGGGGATTTCAGGCGGAGGTCTGGCGCATGTACCGATGCCAATCAGACAGGCAGTCTCGGGAACCAGACAACCACTTCGGACAGACTAAGGAGGGAGGTATGTGGGATATTACGATTCTGTTTACTCAGAGGAATTACCACACCGTGCGATTTCGGTGTATATGTATTTAAAAGAGCGAGCAGATAAAAACAGCCAGTGTTATCCGGCCATGAGCACCATCGCAGAAGAACTGAAGCTTTCGAGGAGAACGATCCAGCGGGCTGTAGCAGATTTAGAAAAGGCTGGATTTATTAAAACAGAACAACGCTTTAGAAGAAAGGGGGGTAAAAGTAGCTTACTATACACCGTTTTGAAATGATAGGATTACACCAAGGGGATACTCTGCATTTCCGGTGTCCTATGGTATGCGTCACTATGGCGCATGAAGGGAATATCCCATTGCGAGATAGTTTATTAAAACAGAAAAAAATAAGACCATTTAAAACCGCAGTTCATTCAGGGGTGTCTGGGAAGTGACCATTAAAATATTTATAATAGAGTGTTTACGAGTCATTCTAACTGAGTACTGGGTGTCCCTGCCGGAACAGTTCTTCTACTTCATAGAGATCACCGTGAATATAATCCGTTACCCAGTACCATTCACCGGTTCCTCCCCGCACAAGCTCCATACTGGTCATACCGCGTATGTCAACAATTCTCATGAACGCACCTTGCTCTCGCAAATATATCATGCTCTAAAATTTTTCTTTCACGGTTAGCTGGGATACATCATTTTTACACCAGTATGTAGCAAAGACAATCCAGCAGAAAAACTCCACCCAAAATCAGCGCGAGCACGTGTACGGTTCGATCCGCAGTCTTTGACACACAGCGTTGAAAGCAGGGATAAAGCAGATAGAGAAATACCATTCCGCCCGCACCAAATCGCAGACTTGGATTCAATGCAATTCGCCCCTGAAAGTTTGGCGTAAAACGATTATAATCCCACATCCAGCTTCCGGCAGTCCATTCCATCACATAGCTGGCCGCCAACTCAATCACGGTTGTGATGCCCACGATTCCAGCAAAAACCAGTACTGGCGTGATGGGAATTTTACAGACAAGGATACGTGTTTTCATTAGTCGGGACAAGCACAACAACAAAGCCATCGCACCAAAGCCGTACACTGGGCAGTATGGCCCTGTCAATACCCCCCGGTCGGAGTATCCCCACCGATAGATCACAACTTCTAAAAAAATCTCGTATCCCCATCCGATAAACGAGGTCAGCAGAAAAAACAGAAACAGTTCCTCGATTTTTCGCAAAATTTTCTTACTATCAACCAACATCTGGATGTACTCCTTTGTATTTCTTTTTGCAATTTATGGAGTGAAATAATTTTACCACATTTCGGCAAGCAATGCCAGTGTATAACACTGACAATTTTACTGCTTTGACAGGCCAGTAAAATGCTTTCCAGCCGCTTGTTAGGGCCGCCTATTTGCGGCCCCGCGCTATCGCTCTGGGCCTTATTTTCTACCACCCAACTTCTGGCTACCGTGACCATGAAAGAACATGGACATTTTGCTTCCGCACACTCTTTGATGTTGGTGGCTTTCAAATCGCTTAATCGTAACACTTGCCAATAATAAAAGCAGGGAGAAGTTATTTCGGCTGAATAATTACATCTATCCCTAACTTTTGTAACGAACGAAGATTTCTCTTGATTAAATTCTCTTGATTGATAACAGTATAATAATCTGCTCCTAAATCGCAGTATCGAACTTTCTCTTTTAGCATATGATAGATGGCTGTTAGCATGCTGTGCGCAATAGCTGTCAGTACTCGTTTCCCTCCTCTGCGCGCTGCAATTCGTTGGCATCGTGAATAAAAATAGCTTTGCTTATTCCTTATTCCAGCACGGGCGCATTCTACTAAACATGCTTTCAAATATCTATTTCCTTTTCATATTTGGCTACTCATCTTTTTACTGGCGATTTCTTTACATTCTGGCACAAGCCCTGCCCATGAACTAAAACGCAATTCATTTTGGAAGTGTTCCATTTCCACCCTGTTTCTGCCAGAATGCGTTCCACACTTTGCCTCCCGATTCCTGGAATCGCATCCAAAGCCTGAACAGCCCAGCTTATCGGCTCTGTTTTTTAATATTTTCATCTAAAACCGTGATGAGAGAAGTAAGAATTTCTATATGCATTTTTTTAAGACAGAAAAATATTGAGAGACATGCTGATTTTTATTGTGGCAGATATATTGGATTGTTATAATATGGATATGAAGAAAGCGATAAATTACATTTACGGAGGGATATTTGGTGGAATATGGAATTATAGTTGTGATGATAATTTGTGGAGTTTTACTTTTTATTGAAATTGATGAGTTGAAAAAGCAGGTAAAATCTCAGCAAAAACAGATTGATACTTTGTGAAAACAGACAGGAAATAAACAATTAGCAACATATTATATATCAGAAGAGGATAAAGAATATATCCTTCATCTTAAAAATAGTGGTAAGTATGTAGAAGCTGTAAAAAAAGTGAGAGAAGTGACTTCTATGGATTTAGTACAAGCAAAGCAATATGTTGATACACTATAAATTAGATTTGAGGGAGGTAATATCGTGGAAATAAGAAAGGTACATCAAGAATTTTCCGTATGCCAAGTAGAAGATTATTCGTTTGTAAATTTAGGTTCTGAGTATAGTTTCATTGGAAAAACTGATGAAGAAAAATCTCTTGTATGTATCACAAACGAAGTCCCACCAAATGTAATTCAGCGTGAGGACGGTTGGAAAGCTTTTCGTATTCAAGGTGTTTTAGATTTTTTGTTAATTGGGGTACTGTCTAAAATCGCCAGCAATTTGGCAGATAATGACGTTTCGATTTTTGCTGTATCTACTTACAATACAAACTATATTTTGATAAAAAAAGAAAATTATTAAAAGGCAATAAAAACGCTCAGTAAAGCTGGATATAAAATTATAGAGTGATAATTTCCAGTTTGACAATTTTATATCCATACATACAAAGCAGTTAGTCTTGGCAAGGACAGAGGACGGGCTGATGACGAAAAAAGGTAGGTAAGCGGCCCTTGACGTGATGGTAATAGTACTGGAGCCGAAAGAACCAGTGAACACAATCCTTTACCTGAGGGAAGGGGAACTGGGGGACGATGCGTTGTCTGGAATTAGCATAGTCACAATGTTGTGTGATTTTTTGAGAGGATGCTGGGTAGCTATAAATTAAATTGACATCTTGACATTATTCTGAAAATGTCTATAATATAAAAATAAAAATCAATTTCAAATTGGGGAGCGCTTATATGACAGAACGAGGCAGATACAAGACGAAGCAACAAGATCTCATATTAGAGTGTCTGAAAAAACAAAAATTGCGTTTTCTCACAGTGAGCCAGTTCATGGACTGTCTTAGGGAGAAGGGAGTGGTCGTTGGACAGACAACGGTATACCGGGTATTGGAACGCATGGTCGATGATGGAAAGATGATGAAGCTTCCGATGGAGGATGGTACCAAAGTACGTTATTGTTTTGCGGGTGAAGAAGATTGGAACAAGTTGGGGAAATTGGTATGTATGGGATGCGGTCGTCTTATTCCACTTGAATGTTCTAAAATGGCAGATTTTCTGGAACATATTTATAAGGAACATGGCTTCGAATTGGATCAGAAACACACAATCTTGTATGGCTATTGTGAATGCTGTAAAAATTAAGAGGTCTGTCCTAAAGATTGATCTGTGATGGCAAAATGGCCTTTCGTACGAAAGTCTTGTTACGTAATGTATTTTTGCATGGATACTGACAAAACTTTGTCAATGCTACAAGCAAAATAGCTATTAGTCCCCCAAAAATTAGTTTCTTTTAGTAATGCGAGATAGGACGGGTTTGTGGTAAAGCTACCGTTTATCAGCTGTCTCTTACTTGGGATTATTGAGGATGCTGCAAACACATTCTGTGTCATTGTATTCTAACAAAATTCTGAATGATTGTAGAATAACGATAATGGAGGGGGACCTATATCATAGAATAAACGATTGACGTTTTGAAGCCTGAGGAGATGGCAGGTTGCGAGGCTTATGAAACAGGAAGATCATTGGCTTTAGGCAATGGAGAGTCCATAGGTTAAAAACTGATAGTGGAATAAGATAACATCCGTTCAGGATAAAAGAAAAAGGAGGAGATGAAGTGGATTATTTAGATAAGCATAAAAGAATCTTTGCGTTCGTGACAGCGTTTCTTGTAACCGCTGTGTTGCTTCTCTCTGGCTTTTTTATTGTCACACATATAGAACATGAGTGTACAGGTGAGGATTGTCCTGTCTGCGCGGAGCTTCAGGAATGCGCTGCTACTATCCGCTTGATAACAGAAGTAGCAGGAACAGGAGCCATCGTCATCTTTGCATATATCATTACTCAAAAACTCTTATCATCTTACCAGACTGGACTCTATCTGTGCCCGGTTTCTTTGGTCAGCTTAAAAATCCGATTAGATAATTAAAACTTTCTTTCAACAAGGCTGTTTTCTATCCATATAACCGTTATCCTCTGGAATGGTGTACTCTGTGTATCAGGATACACGGTTTGGCGGAGATACGTTTGGACTGGGAACACGCCTTGTTTTTTGTGTGCTTGTATACCTGCTATTACTGTAAAAAAACACATTTCAGGAGGATGATTATTATGAATAAAAAATTAAATTCTACATTCTGCACACTGGCTGTGACAGCAATGGTTTCTGTTGCTATGCTTTCAGGGTGCTCAGGTACCACCGCTGCACCAGGGGCTTCTGATACAGACCAGGCTTCAACCACCGCTGTGGCAGGTGGAGATAAGAGTATGGGCGAGGCGTCAATGGAGGCAGAGAACACCGATGCTGGGATTGAATCAAAGGATACGGACGGACAGAAGCTGAAGGTAATGGCCAGCTTTTATCCTATGTATGATTTTGCTGTCAAAATCGGCGGTGATAAAGCGGAGGTGACCAATATGGTTCCGGCCGGCACAGAGCCCCATGACTGGGAACCGGCCGCAGCCGATATTAAGAATTTGGAGGAAGCGGCTCTTTTTGTCTACAGCGGCGGGGGTATGGAGCATTGGGTGGAGGATGTGCTTGCTAGCTTGGAAACAAAGAAGTTGGTATCGGTGGAAGCTTCCGCCGGAGTTACACTCAGATCAGGACACATTCATGATGAGGAAGAACATAAGGGAGCGGAGGAACACACAGAGGAAGAAGAACATGGCCATGACCACGGCCAGTTTGATCCCCATGTATGGCTCAGCCCTGTGAACGCAAAGAAAGAAATGGAAAACATTAAGAATGCTTACGTTAAGGCAGACCCGGAAAACAAAGATTACTATGAAAAAAATTATCAGACCTATACAGCCGAGTTTGATAAATTGGATCAGGAATATAAAGATACGTTGTCTGCCCTGCCTAATAAGAGCATTGTAGTGTCTCATGAAGCGTTCGGTTATCTCTGCGATGCCTATGGACTGACTCAGATGGGCATCGAGGGATTGTCTCCTGATTCGGAACCGGACCCGGCAAGAATGGCGGAGATCATTGACTTTGTAAAGGCCAATCACGTCAAAGTTATTTTCTTTGAAGAACTGGTAAGCCCGAAGGTGGCCGAGACAATTGCGGCGGAAACAGGAGCCCAGACCCGGGTGTTAAATCCACTAGAAGGATTAAGCGATGAGGAACTAAAAAATGGCGCAGATTATTTCTCTGTGATGGAGGATAACTTAAAGCAGCTGAAAGCTGCACTTGAATAAAAACAGGAACAGGAGTACTGATGATGGCTGTCATTGCAGTGAAAGGACTGGATTTTTCCTATGGAAATACCCAGATATTAAAGAATATCAATTTTACTGTTCCCGAGGGCCGATTTGCGGTTCTATTGGGACCAAACGGGGCAGGAAAAAGCACCCTGATAAAGCTCATGCTGGGGGAACTTCCGCTAAATGGACAAACAGGTAAGATTGAACTTCTGGGGCAGGAGATTCGGCAGTTTAAAGACTGGAAGAATATCAGCTACGTTTCCCAAAACGGTATGGCATCCTGTCAGAATTTTCCCGCTTCCGTAGAGGAGTTTGTCCAAGCAGGTCTATACACCCAAATTGGAAAGTTCCGGTTTGCCGGAAAAAGGGAGAAGGAGCAGGTTCGCCGTGTGCTGCATCAAGTCGGTATGGGAGATTTTGCAAAACGGCTGATTGGCCGACTATCCGGAGGGCAGCAACAGAGGGTCCTGCTGGCAAGGGCGCTGATAAACGCCCCGCGGCTTTTGCTGCTGGATGAACCCACTTCCGGTATGGACGAAGACAGTACTACTTTATTTTACCGGCTGCTGTATCAGATTAACCGGGAGCAGGGGGTGACCATCTGGATTGTAACTCATGATCGGAAACGGCTCATGGCTTATGCAGACGATATCTGGCTTTTAGAAGATGAGAAGATGAAATTGGTCCAGCCAGGCAGAGAGGAGGGAGAGCATGGAAATCTTTGAATATGCGTTCATGCAGCGGGCCTTTATTGTGGGCATTCTTCTGGCGGCCATTATCCCGTGTATCGGGCTAGTGATTGTATGTAAGCGTCTGTCCATGATTGGGGACGCCCTGTCCCATACCTCGCTGGCTGGGGTGGCGGCCGGGCTGCTCCTGGGGCTGAATCCTGTCTTGACCGCTGCGGCTGCCTGCGTGGTTGCCGCTATTGGGATTGAGGCGATACGCAGGAAGATTCCCAGATTTTCGGAAATGTCCATTGCTATCATTATGTCTGCCGGGATTGGCCTGGCGGGCGTTTTGTCAGGATTTATTAAAAATGCAGCCAATTTCAACAGCTTCCTGTTTGGAAGTATTGTGGCAATCAGTAACGGGGAGTTGTATCTGGTAATCGCCGTCAGCATGGCGGTTCTGCTTATGTTTCTGCTTATGTACAAAGAACTGTTTTATGTGTCTCTGGACGAACAAAGCGCCAGGCTGGCCGGGGTGCCCGTAAAGACAGTGAACTTTCTGTTTACTGTTTTAATCGCGGTGACAGTTTCTGTCGCTGCAAGGACGGTGGGGGCTCTCATCGTCTCATCCATGATGGTGGTTCCCGTGGCCTGCGCCATGCAGTTTGGAACGAGTTACCGTCAGACGCTTATTTTGGCGGTGGTTCTGGATATTCTGTTTATGATTACAGGCTTGTTCGCTGCGTACTACCTGGGATTGAAGCCGGGCGGCACGATTGTGCTAGTGGGAGTATTGGTTTTGATATTAGTGTTTGTAGGAAAGAGAATTCTGAGATGAAAATAATTATATGAAATTGCAAAAGAGAAAAAAGCAGTACGGAACAGTAGGAAAATATTGCGGCAGGGATTTGTATATTAAAAGAACAGTTAGAGGGAGACTACAGAGAAGGATAGGCCTAAGAAGAGGTAAGAACCGATACCTCTGCCTGGCTATAATTTGCGTCTGCCTGCTGGCTACAGGCGGTCTGTTGTTTAAAATGAGAATACTTCTGGGTGATAGGGAAATATCGACCACGGCATCTGCCGCAGAGTCAGCTTCGGCTTCTGGCAAGGAAGCTTCGTCATCTCCTGGTGAGAAAGCTTCACTATCCTTATTTGACAAGACGGATGAACTGCTGGCCCAGGTGGATAGAGCCGTTTCCCAGTATGACTATGACAGGGCTGTGGAGCTGCTTGTAGGAAACGGGGCTGATAAGGAAGATCCGAGGATTGGGGAAAAACTTTCTGATATTGAGGCTGTAAAGAAAACTCTGGTGGAACAGGACATTTACCAGATTACCCATATATTCTTTCATATTCTGGTAGAAGACCCAGGAAGGACATTTCTAGACACAGCCCAGGGCAAGGGCTACAATTCTGTGATGACCACGGTTCCGGAATTTGAAGC
>NZ_JBKVCZ010000068.1:31729-35588 GCF_046966825.1 Hungatella sp.
CAGCCCAGGGCAAGGGCTACAATTCTGTGATGACCACGGTTCCGGAATTTGAAGCGATCCTGACTCAGATGTATCAGAGAGGTTATGTGCTGGTCGGCATTCACGATTTGGCGGAGGTGAGTGAGGACGAAACAGGGATGGAACAGATGAGAGCGAAGAAAATCCTGCTTCCCCCGGGCAAAAAAGCATTTGTTATGAGCCAGGATGATGTCAATTACTATGAATACATGGAGGAGTCTGGCTGCGCGCGTAAAATACTTTTGGATGATCGTAGGAAACCAGTTTGCGAATACATGGATCAGGATGGAACTGTCTGGATTGGGGAATATGACTTAGTTCCCATTCTCGACCGTTTCGTGGAGGAACATCCGGATTTTAGCTACAGAGGGGCCAAGGCAATCTTGGCCCTGACTGGATATAACGGTGTCCTGGGATACCGCACCGATGAAACGTACGATCCGGCCTCTCCAAACTATGATCCAGACATGAAACCAAATCCCAATATCGAGGAAGACCGGGCCTATGTAAAAAAACTAACACAGGCACTGAAAGAGGATGGTTATGAGTTCGCTTCCCACTCCTGGGGACATCGGGATTACGGGAAAATTGACCTTGAACATATGAAAGCAGATATTGAGCGATGGGAAAAGAATGTGGCTCGTCTGCTTCCCGATCCCTGCGACATCATGATTTATCCCTTTGGCTCCGATGTGGGGGACTGGAGGCCCTATACGGAAGAAAATGAAAAATACCGATACTTGCAGAGCCTGGGCTTCAGGTACTTCTGTAATGTGGATTCCAGACCATATTGGGTGGAAACAGGAGGCCAGTTCCTCCGGCAGGCCAGACGGAACCTGGACGGCTACCGGCTGTGGATGGATTATGGCTGCGGTGCAAATGGGCTGTCCGACTTAATTGATGTGAATACGGTATTTGATGCGCGCAGGCCAACACCGGTTGGATGGAAGTAAGCAATACCGGTTGGTTGGAAGCGGCCGGCAGAAAGGAGTGTATATGACGGATGTTTATGTGATATCTGGCTTTTTAGGAGCGGGAAAGACGACACTGATTAAAACCATGGTGCATTCCGCGTTCAAGAACAAGAAGCTGGTTGTGATTGAAAATGACTTTGGGGAGGCCGGGATTGATGCCGGGCTGCTCAAGGAATGCAACTTGGCGGTTACCAGTTTAAGCGATGGGTGTATCTGCTGCAGTCTGACCGGAGACTTTGAGAAAGCGATGGAACGCATATTAAAGGACTACATACCGGATGCCGTATTGGTGGAACCATCCGGCGTGGGCAGATTATCCGATCTGATTAAAATCTGTTTAAAACAGGAGGACAGGGGCCTTATCCATCTGAAAAGGACAATAACCGTGGTGGATATACGGTCATTTGATAAATATAGAAAAAATTACGGGGGATTTTTTGAGGATCAGATTGCTTATGCCGATTTGATACTGCTAAGTCACCAAGAGGAAGGGGGGCAGGAAATTCAATCAGTTAAGATTAAAATTCAGGAAATGAATCCCGAAGCCAGAGTCGAGGCGGATTTTTGGGAATCCATTCCTGCATCTGTATTCCGGTATGGCCCGCGAAACAGCAGCATTTTTAAGCTAGAAATGGAAGCAGCGGTCTCTATGAAACCTGTGCGGATTCGCAGCTGTAGGGAACCATCCCGTAGAACCGGTTTTATCAGGCGTCACTTCGCCAGAGATGTCTTTTCTTCTGTTACTATTGAGTGGAAAGAACCCATTACGGAGGAGCGGCTGGGGAAAAAGATTCTGCATGTTGTGAAACATGCAGAGGGGGAAATCCTCCGAGGAAAAGGGATTGTGGCAGATGGACGCCGGGGATTGGTATTCCACTATCTGCCTGGCAGTTTAAGCATTGAACCCGCAAACATAGTTGGGAACCAGGTTTGCTTCATAGGCACCGGCCTGGATGAACAGCAGATACATACATTATTCAGAGAGGAAACAACATGACAACACCGGTATGGGTCATAACTGGACTGCTGGATTCGGGAAAGACCACGCTCATCAACCAGTTGGCTGAACAGGAACTGGATGAACTGGATATCCTGGTCATCCAGTTTGAATCAGGCGAAACACCTCTGATAGAACAAGAACGTGTGAAGAAACTGGCATTCTCCAAGAGCCAGCTGGAACAGAGTCCATTCGGCATTGCCGATACCATCATTCACTACATTGATAAACACAGACCTGATTTAATTCTGATCGAATGGAACGGGATGGAGCATTTCCATAAACTGGAGGAAATGTTTCTCCAGTTTTCTGCAAAAGCAGTGCTGAGTATTGAAAAGGTGGTTTATGCAGCGGAGGGAGCCAGCTTTAAGACCAGGATTCCAGATGCAGGAGTGGCAACATTTTCACAGATTGCGGGCTGCGACTGCGCTTACGTGAGACTGAAGGGAAATCGGAAATCTCGGAATGGCATGGATGTTCTTTATGGCTGCAACCCAGATATCCAGGTCTATACCAGCTGGAACCGTTTTGTACGCGCCTTGTTCCGTTTCGGTATGAAGCCTCGGCATTGGTTCCTGATGCTTCTGACTGCGGTCATGTTGTATATGGCAGCTTTTTCCGTGCTAAATGATGCGGGGGCTTCGCCAGAACGGTATATAAGCATATTCCTTGGGGTTTTTCTTCAGGCAGCGCCCTTTTTGGCTGTTGGTGTCCTGCTTTCCTCCCTGATTCAGGTTTATTTAAAGCCGGACTGGATTCAGAGAAGATTCCCCAGAAAAATTCTGTCTGGCCAGCTCTTTGCAGTGCTTGCCGGTTTTTGCTTGCCGGTATGCGACTGTGCATCCATTCCTGTATTCAAAGGTCTGGTCAAAAAGGGGGTACCTATGCCGGCTGCTGTGACCTTTATGCTGGTATCCCCGGTGATTAACCCGGTAGTCATCCTCTCCACCTGGTATGCGTTTAATGGCAATTACAAGATCATCGCGGCCAGATGCGGCCTGGGTATCTTGTGCGCCGTACTCTGTGGATTGACCTATCTTTTTAAACCGCCTGTGAATTATCTGGTGGAATATGCCATGCCTATCCAGGCGGCGTGTGGGGATTACAGCCTTCTGGAAGAAAAGGGGACTCAGTTGTCCCGTTTTTCTCTGATGATGCGGCACGCGCAGAATGAATTTTTCTCAGTGGGCAAATTCCTGCTTACCGGAATCTTTGCATCCACCCTGTTTCAGGATATGATTCCACGGGCAGTTGCCGCAGGCGGCGCCGCGGCGCCGTGGAAAGCGCTTCTGGTGATGATGGGGTTGGCCTTTGTGTTGTCCCTCTGTTCCTCCTCCGATGCGGTAGTGGCCAGAAGTATGGCCGGGAGCCTTCCGGTGGGGGCTGTCCTGGGATTTTTGGTGTTCGGCCCTATGATGGACATCAAAAATGCCGCCATGTTGCTTTCGGGTTTTAAATCCAGTTTTGTTATTCGTCTTTTTGCAACCACATTTCTTGTCTGTTTTCTTGTGATAGGTGTATTTATGACAGGGGGAAGCGGAGGAATCAGAATATGACGCTGCGGGGAAAAGGAATCAACCTTCAGGTATTGACAGAATGTATCTGTTATCTGTTGTTTGGATACCTGTTGTTTCAGCTTACTTATTCAGGCGGGTATTTAAATTATGTGACTCCAAGGATGAAGCCGTATCTTTACGGCATGTCTGCTTTAATGTTTTTATGGGCGGTGTTTACAGGAAGGTACTTACTGACACCCCGGTATCGGGTAAAGCTGGCCCGTTCTTTTGTTTTTATTATTCCGATTCTGCTGCTTGTCTTCCGTCCGGCCGATCCTGGGGGGAGCAGTATGGTCAGAAGCTATGAGAGCTCC
>NZ_JBKVCZ010000069.1:0-35218 GCF_046966825.1 Hungatella sp.
TGATAGAACCAGCCCGGTCTTATGGAGAAATTCACCTCGGTAGGATACCAGACCAGATCGTTTTCTCCAGCCAGCACTGCCCGGCTTCCAAGATCCTGGTCACTGCTCGAAAGGGTTCTCTGCCGAAACTCCGACTCATCACTCTGCTGGCTGTTTTCCCTGATTTTTTCCGTGTCCCAGAGGCAAAAAACAGAGGGGGATTCTGTGCCATCCCCCCACTCCCTGTCCGTAAAAGTATTTATGGTAAAATGGAGAAAACCGTAAAATTCCAGCTTCTGGTGACGCATCTGCCGCTCGGAAGGCACCACCCGGACCAGCTTTTTTTCCTGCTCACTGATTACCAATATCGTTCCCAATCCTTTCTCATCCTCATAAGGGCTTCCATATAGAAGTAGTCCCCCCACAGGTTGAATTCATCCACGCCCGACTGATTGACCCCGTTCTCTTTCGACCGTTTCGCATACGTTCCGTGAAGCAGAATTCCGGCTCCCGGCGCTCCATCTCTCAATAGACAGCGGTCCGTCAATGCCTTCATCAGCTTGGATGCCATGGAAATGAGTCTGTCTGCCTTTTCCTGCTCCACATAGCGGGCCATTTCCAGGAGGCCGCAGGCGGCGATGGCCGCGGCGGAGGAATCTCTCGGTTCCGGGCTTCCGTCATTAAAATCAAAATCCCAGTAAGGGATCAGATCAGACGGCAGATTCTCCATAAAACAGGCCGTCACGCCGTCAAAGAGGCGCATATACTCCGGGTCGTGGAAATAGCCGTAGCTCAGGGCGGATCCATAGATTCCCCACGCCTGGCCTCTGGCCCAGATGGACCCGTTGCGGTTGCCCTGCTGGGTGATTCCCTTCACGGGAGCGCCCGTCTCCGGATCAAAGTAATAGGTGTGATACGTGGAGTAATCTTCTCTCACCACATGGGCCATGGCTGTCCTGATATGGCGCTCCGCCTTCTCCCGGTAAATGGGATTGCCGGTTACTTCTGATGCCCAGAACAGAAGGGGCATATTGAGCAGACAGTCGATAATCAACCGGTATTCTTTTGGATCGCCTGCCGTCCCCCACGCCTGGAAGAAACCGCCTTTCTCCTGAAATCTTCCCATCAGGTTATCGGCCGCGGCCAGAGCCGTCCGTTTCGCCTGCTCTATGGCGGCGTCATTCATCACGTTTTCGTGCTGCTCCTCTCCCACGGCTCCTTCTCTCTTTAGGAGACGCCATGCCGCCACACACGACGGGCTGAACAGAAAACCCATATCATGATGATCCACCACCACCCGTTCCTTCATGCGCCGTTCAAAGTCTGTCACCGAGGCCAGGGCTTCCCGCTTAAAAGCAGGGTCCCCCGTCTCCTCGTAAGAGAGCCACATCTCTCCGGTCCAGAATCCGTCGGTCCAGTCGTCATTGGCCGTCTTCGCATAGATTCCGTCCACGCTGGCTGCCGCCGGAACGGTGCTGCCAAAGTATGCCATGTTCCTTTTTACAGTTTCCACACAGACGGCAAAGGCTTCATCTGCCTCCCGGGCCGTCATCTCCGGCGCTTCCGCCAGTCGGTTCGTCCTTTCATACCGCTTATTTTCCATTTAGCCATTTCCTTTCCATTGTAAAAGAGTATAAATATTGCTGCATCTCCTCAGAATCAGTCACTGTCTTAGACCAGACGCCTCTTACAGCACACGCATATCATACGTGCGCAGCACCGGTTCTTTTCCGTTCAGTTCATACGCGTTGGAATCGGCGCGCAGTCCTCTTCCGTCCTGGCAGGTCACCCGGATATACGTCTCGCTGCCCGCCAGCGCAAAGGAGGCTTCCGTTATGATCTCCCCCGGTTTTGCCGCCTTCTTATAGCAGTTGCGGCCTTCCATCAGCACATAGATCTTTTCCACAGGACTGGTCTTCACATGCAGAACGCCGTCTTCCACATACAGTTCCTTTATCTCCGGTCCCATGGAGCTGTAAAAATTGCCCTTTAAGAGAGCGTCCACAATGCTGTCGTAAGTCAGTTTTTCCGCCTTAATCATGGTGAATCCACCGAAGGAATCACAGAGGGGATCTCCGAAAGGAAAGCTGTTGTGATTGTCATCCGTGGAAACACAGAACAGCCGGTTGCCCAGACGCAGCATCTCGTCATAGCTCTGCGGATTATAGCCGTACAGTCCGTCGTGCTCACATCCATAGTTATAGATCTCCATACCCCAGAAGCCGCGGAGATTCTTGTAATCGTCGTAGTTCTGCAGAGACCAGTAAGGGTGGTTGTAGCAGGCGAAGAAGCCGTATTCCTTCATGTGATCAATATATCCGTTAATATAATGGTAATCGCCGTAACGGCTCTCCGGAAGGGGGCTCTCTTTCTTTTCCTCCTGAAACTCCTCCGGCTTCGAATCGTACAGGTTAATATGGTACGTCTTTACCCTGGAAAAATCCCCAGGAACTTTAAAGTGCTCGTTTATGTCCACCTCGTAGGCGGCCAGCGCCACAAAATTATCATCCATCAGCTCTCTGTGCCACTGATATCTGCGGTGGTCCGTGTAGGCTACCACGGAATACCCCTCGTCCATATACGCTTTTTTAACCTCCTCCGGTGTCAGCCGGCCATCGGAATGGATGGTGTGACAGTGAAGGTTTGCTTTGTAGAAGGTACCAGTTTCCGGGATTAAATTTACTTTGTTTGACATTATCTTACTCCTTCCAAATTTGAAGAACTTTCTTCCGGTAAGCAATCCATTTCCGGACTGTCAGGAAACAGATCACCGCCATGCTCCGCCCCGACGCCATACGCAGTACAAGTATGGCCGCCGCACTGACCACGAAAAATGCTCCCGCTGTCCACACCTCATTCCGAAACCAGTGAAGATTGGCAAAGGAGGCCAGATAGACCCCCAGCAGGTTAAAGACCGGAATAACCATGGTGCTTGTAATTGCCAGAATGGCGCTCAGTCCGTAAGTCTCGCTGATATAAGTCGGCACCCAGGTGGTCACGCCGTCACTCAGCGCCCCCTGGACAAAAAGGGCCATCATCAGAAACAGAAATCCAGACTGGATCAGAAGACTCTTCCAGTTTACGGCAGCTTTTGCCGAACCGCCAGTCTCACCAGAGGGCATTTCCGCCATTTCCCGGATTCTGCCGCATACCGCTCCACCCGCTTCATGCCTGTAATCCAGAACAGCGAGGTACCGATCAGCGCCGCGCCTGCCAGAACGAACATAGTCCTCCAGCCGGACCGTCATATCACAAGTGCCGTCAGGCTGGCCGAATAGTTCAGCCTGCCGATATACGTGGAAAAGTATGCGATCCAACACAGCCAGAACAGAAGTTTTTCCATCCCCGCTACCCTTTTACTGCGGAGGAGTTGACGCCCTCCACGAAGTATTTCTGCGAGAATAAGAACAGCACCAGCACAGGCATCAGGACCAGCGTCGCAGCAGACATCTGAAGCGCAGGATCCGTTACCGTGCCTTCCGTAAACAGCTTAATACCAACAGACAGCATCTGCTTCTCCAGGCTGGAGATGAAGATGTAAGGCCCCATATAGTCGTTCCAGGACCACACGAACGTAAACAGAATCAGCGTCACGATCGATGGCTTCGCCAGCGGCAGAATAATCCTTGAATAGATCTGGAAATGGCTGCATCCGTCGATGCGGGCCGCCTCGCTGATCTCCTCCGGAATGCCGATAAATGACTGACGTATCATGAATACAAAGTAGATATCGAAGGTAGCCGGCAGCACCAGAGACCACATGGTATCCAGGATGTGAATCTGCTTAAATATAACATACCTCGGAATTAGCATAATGTCACTAGGAATCATCAAAGAAGTCAGAAGAACCAGAAAAATTCCGTCTCTTCCCTTGAAATTAATCTTGGAAAATGCGTAAGCCGTGATGGAAACCACGAAAACCTTGATAACAATGGTGGTAACCGTCATCACAATGGTATTTGATATACCACTGTCCAAAATCATAGTATGGGTCACCGAACAAGTCCGAATAGTTGGAGAAAATGATCTAATCTGATGATTAAGACGATGATAAACATCACGAGAGCCTGTGCACTGGCATAGCCTGTCTGGTAGTTGGTGAATGCGGTTCTGATAATGTTGATGGACATAACCGTGGTTGCCTGTCCCGGACCGCCTCCGGTCAAAGCCTGAATGGTGGTAAAGTTCTGCAGGGATGTGATCACAGAACTGATCATTACCGTAAACATGCGGATAAAGTTGTTGATACCGACAAAGGACGCATCCTCCAGCTTGCTGATATAGCGGACATTGGTGAAGCCAAGGACCACTGCGATCAAAAACGGCAGCCCCTAGAAAATAACGGAGCCGATCAGATACGGAGCGATAAAAAGAGCCCCTGTAAAATCAATGTCATTTAGTTAAGACATAGATCAAGCGAAGTCCTCTATGGGCAGAGACAATAGCAGTTTTGTCTCTGCCCATTTTCCTATTGGATTGAGTATGGCCTATGCTTTTCCAGTTTTCTCAAATCACAAAAAGACAGATTGTCATCTGCCTGAAAAAACGGTATACTTTTTATTGAAGTTATGCTATGCGATACAGAAAACTTACTGCTGACTTGGGTTTGACTTTGCGAGGGTCCCAACGGCCAGGTCTAACAGGTAGAAGATTCTTCTGTATCAACTTCTCAACATCGGGTGGAGCGATATCATTTCGCAAGAAATATCGGCATATGTGAATCGCTATTGTGTAATTCATCTGGTATTCATGTTTCGTGTCCTTTTGATGAATCACTACATTCATCGTGATTCGTTCACAGTAATTATAGAGGATTACCCGTGCATAGATATCCTGCTTGATATACTCCACCTTTTTCGAATGGAAACAACCTAATCCTACCGCATATTTCAATTCACGGAATGATGTTTCTATTCCCCATCTCATTGCATAAAGCTTTTTGATTTCCTCCATAGGGAAGCTGTCTCTCGGTAAATTCGTAATAACACACTCGTAAGTCTCATCCGAAATTGCGAACCGGACTATCCTGAAATCCATAGGATAAAACGTGTTCTTTTGTAAATCCAGATAATCAAACGGGCTTGATTTTGGAAGGATTTTATATAGTTGCGGATGTGCCTTTACTTCGTTTGTCTGTTTACGGGTTACTATAAGGTGTTTGTCATAATCAAATTCATTTTTATTTGGAAGGGTAAAACTTCCTGTCATGCTGCCACCGCCACCATCCTTTACCCGTATCAAATAGTACATCCCTTTTTCCTGCACATGCGCAAAGATGTTGTAAGTCTCATAACCTCTGTCTGCGATAAAGACCGTTTTTCTGTCTCCATGGTAGCGCTCAATCATCTGTACCATGGCCAATGACTCATTTTCCTTCCGTGCAGGCTGTATGAGTATATCCGGATACTGTTTTTCACACAAATCAAACAGTGCATTTAGATGGAACTGGTTGAATCCCTTGTCCGTGTCCATGGATTGAAAATAAGTATCCTGGTCCTTTGGATTTCTGGCAATATTCAGGTCCGAGCCATCACAGGCAAGTAAACGATACCCTTTATACCTCTTTGTGTTTGGAAAGCGTGAATTAAATTCATGAAGCAAAAACTCAAATGCATCAGGAAGAAATTTTGCTCTTTGCTGGCTCAAGGCGGAAGCCGAGGGCGTGTCACAAGAAAACTTGAAATAGCTTAACAGCTCTTTCTGTATGCCCCCGCTCTCCATGGCTAGAATCATACGGCAAACAGAAGCAAAATCCAGTTTTCTGATTCTCGAAAAATCAGTTTCGGGATGTTTGACAAAAAGCCATGGGGTGGTGGCCATTTCATCAATCAGAGATAATAATTCGCACTTTACTTTTTCTGCAAATATCATGGGCAATACCTCCAAAAATAAAATATATTTAAGGGGCTTCGCCGCAAATTTTTTTAGACTTGTCAAGTGTTTTTTGATAAAAAGTCACCAAAAAAGAGCAGGGTATATATTTCTACATACCTTGCTCTGTTAGGAACATCCGTGCCTATGTCTTAACTAAATGACATTGCCTGTAAAATTCTCCTTTTTCTGAGCAATGGAGGTTTTCACTTTTACTTTTGCATTACCATTACTTTTTAGATTACTGCTTATCTTCTTCGATTGCTCTGTTTGCCTTATCCTGAATCTTGGTTACTGCGTCATCGATGCTTTCCGCCCCCTGGCCGTAAAGCTGGCCCTCTTCGATGATTGCCTGAGAAATGGCTGCGTCGCCGTCGCCAATGATTTTTTCAGAAAGTGCCTTGCGGCTGCTGTCAAACCATCCGGAATAGAGGGCTGAATCTTTTCTGTATTGCCTAAGCCGTAATAGAACTCCAGGCTCTCTTTGAATAACGGATCGTCGAAGTTTCCCGTGCCGTCGGCCTTGTATGGCACCCAGCCCTTCTGTAATGCGTACATGTAGTTGTAGCAGTCATAGTCCAGCATTAAGGATCCGTATATTCCCTTGGAGCTGTCTGTCAGCTTCTTCGCTGTCTCGATGTATTTTTCCCATGTCCATCCATCAGGCTGACCAGAGTCTTATCCACTTCACCGGATTTCGCACTCGGAATCACGTAGAACTCAATGTTGATACCGTTTTTCCTTAACCAGTTCGATTAACTTCTGGTTCTCTTCTCCGGTACTGGCTGTCTGTGTGGTCGCATACTTTAAGGTCACGCCGTCGAATGGCTTGTCGGAAGCAGCCTCTGCGCCCTCTGCTGCTGTCTCACCCTCTGCTTTTGTGGTCGTTTCTGCGGCTGCAGGGTCAGCTTGATCATGGCATAGTTATACAGCTGATCGTAATCGACGGTGCTGTCGAATTCAATCCGCTCCTTATAACGGTTCTTCTGGATATTCACATAGGCCATGACGTGTTCCACCTCCTGCCGGATGGGGACGATCGTCTTCCCGTTTCCGATGGACAGCCGGTACAGCCGCCCCAGCGCCGCGGCAATCCGCCCGATGTCAGGGCGTCCCACCTCATTGGATTTCCAGACGATATTTTCCAGTGTGTTATAGAGGAAATGGGGATTGATCTGTCCCATGAGCACCTCCAGCTCCAGCTCCTTTTTCTTCTTCTCGCTCTCCACCTGTTCTTTTATATAGTGGTTGATCTGCACCAGCATGGCGTTGTAGTACATCATCATGCTCTTGATCTCCCCATGGTACGCCTCCGGTTCCACGTAGGCCTCCAGATTGCCGTCGTATACCTCCTTCATGGAAGCGTCCAGCACCTCCACCGGCTGAAGAAATCGCCTGGAGATCCAGTTGATGATGTAGTATAAGGCTCATCATTATACTGAATCTGATGGCTGCCCTCCTCAATGTAGACGGTTCCCTTCATTTCCTCGGCCGACGCCTTATAAAGCTGGTAAATCTGATTCTCCTCCAGCACGAAAAACTGGGTATAAAGCCACGTTCCGGTAAATGGATGCAGAATCCGTCGCATACACGTGATCACCTGATCTGTCCTCACATCCCCTTTTTTCGTCCTGCTGAGGAAATTACTCTGCAGGGGCTGCCACTGAAACATGGACAGCTTCGTCCGATCCAAGGCGCCCATGTCAATCATAATCCGTTTGATATCCTTTCCCTGAAAATAGGGATCCAGGAAATTGTATACTTCCTCGTTATTTCCGTAAATAGCGCTGATCCGCTGGCTCTTCCCCAGCGGGTCTGTCTTCAGAAAGTAGTTGTTCATTTCATAGATATCCCGCTGCTTTTCGATAGTCCCTCTGTCGTAATCCCTGGCCAGGAAATCCTCGATCTCCGCGTCGCAGGCAAATTTATCGAAAACCAGCTGCTGTCTCAAGCCGCGATCCATATAACTGCAGAGCCGTTTCCACAAATCTCTCATCCCGTCTGTCCCTTTCGTTTCCATCAGTTGTGGAGTCCCCGGTATTCATTCGGGCTCATGCCGCAATGCTTCTTAAATACTTTAATAAAGTTAGAAGCATCGGCGTATCCGGTCATCTCTGCTATCTCGTAGATTTTTAGTGACATGTCCCGCAGCAGCAGCTTGCTGTGAGCCATCCGCTTCTGTGTGATATAATCGCTGAAATTAAATCCGGTTTCTTTTTTAAATACCTTCGATATGCAGGCCGGGTTTTTCCGGAATTCTTCCGCCGTGGCCTCCAGTAAGACGAGCTTGGAGCAGTACTCCCGGTCCAGATACTCCCGAATGGAGGTCACCAGCATCCCGGTCTTCTTCTGGCCCGCCGACAAATCCGGTGCCATGGAAGAGACATGCTTCCCCGTGTTCCCGTAGATCTCAGGCAGTTTTTCCTCGCTGCTGCACAGGCCGCTCAATCCGGCCAGAAGGGCCAGGCCGTAGATGTCGCCGTTCTCTCCCTCTCCGCCCACATACCCGTCCAGGAGATTGCTGAGAACTCTGGCGTAGGACAGTTCTTTATTCTGCATGGCCGAAACCTTCAGCACTCCAGCTCCCGCCGTCTGACCGTCTTCATGTACTGCCGGTACGCATCACCGAACGTGTTCATACACCACCGCTCTTCCGAAAGAATGATCCAATGAGAGGCGATCTGGAATAAAACGACAATGCCACACAGAATTACAGACCGGGTCAGTATCACACAGCCGATAAAATACAGAAAATACGACAGGTACATCGGATTGCGTGAAAAACGGTAGAGTCCGTTCTGATTGATTCCGTCTTCGGATGGGGAGGCAAAATCTCTGATTGTAGCTGCGCATAATGCCAATCCCAGCAGATAAAACGCCGCTCCTGAAAAGAACTGCCAGGAGACCTCCGGTTTCACCCTGAGAAAACATAAGTACACAAAGATCGCGGCATTGGATATCTGGTAGACCCAGTATGCAAACACTTCATTCCCTGACAATGGGGCGAAATGGGCCGCGCGTTTTACTGCCTCGCTGCTGAATCGCGCCAGGAGGCCAAATCGTATCAGGATAAACGGGATTATCAGGAAAAAGCCATTCATTTGCAGTCCGCCTTTCTGCCTCACTCCTGTCCTGTCCAGAGCGGTTATGGATCCTCACATCGGTTTTAATTCTTATTGAGCCGGTCCTCTCCTTCTGGTAAACGGCTTCTTCCTACTTCTTTTCGATGATCTCAAGATTCACGCCATCCGGATCGTGGATGAAGAAAAAACGGGTATTAGGGTTCGGCTGGAATGGTCCGCTGACGATCTCCACGCCCTGTTCTTTCATGTGCCCCATCGCCTGGTCCAAATCTTCCACGGAAAGCCCCAGTGACGGACATTCTCCATATACAACAGGCTCTGCCTCCGTATTGCAGATTAATTCGATCTCCGCCGGACCATCTGCCATAAATGCGATCTCCGTGTGGAGGCCGCCAGGAAATCTGCGTGCCAGCTTCATCCCCACTATGTTTTCATAAAACTGAATGGACTCTTCCAAATTCTTAACGTGCAGCGTTGCAAATATGAATTTCATGATTTTTCCTCCAAAGTATATAATCAGAACGTTGATGTCGCTTCTGCCTGTTATTATATCGTATCCGGCCGCTTCTGTCACTTTCTTTTGAAACCGTCTTCAGCCTTTTATCGCTGCTTTTCGGCTGCTTAAGACCCACAACTGAAAAAGCTTTTCAAGTATCCAGCCGCCTCTTCTTTATCATGAAAGTTCCAGGAGCTGCCGGTAATATACTGTACCGCATCCGTCCATTCCTTCAGGGCATAATCCCCCGTTTTCAACAGTTCCTCTGCCCTCTTCACCAGATGTGCAACGGATCGTTCCGGACCTCGCAGATCGGAAATACAGTCACAGTGCGCGGCTTTACGGAGTTCCTCCAATAATTCTTTTTTCTGATGATTTCCCATCTTCTCCGCCTCCCTGACTCTGGCCAGCGGCCGTATCGCTCCCCACCTGTCATAACCGGCCGATAATGCCTGATATAGTTTAAATTATCCCACCCGGTCCACCGCCCGTTCATGCTACTTCCCATATGGACAGAGTGTTTAAATTGAGTATAGCATAAAACAAAGTAACGGACAATATGTAAGAGGCCGTCTTTCCTGCAAAAAAGCAGAAATGAAAAGTAAAAGAACGAGCAGGGACGCATAGGTTCTATTGCCCCATGCGCCCCTGCTCCTGACAATCCGCCAGAATCTTTTCCGCTCTTTTCTGTTCATATTCCATCAACGCCTTCCAACTGTCCGCATAACCCTCCCAATCTTCATTCTCCAATAATTCGTCTGATTTCCTGACCATCTTTGTATATTCTTCGTGGAGATGCTGCTTTCTGATCCGGTACAATGCAAACGGATATCCCCAGACCAGAAATTCGGACAGCCTGGTATAGCACTCCCGGACCGTGGCTGACGGGCACCGTTCAATGATAAAATCCAGCGCCAGCTTAAAACACCGCTCGCTCTGATTCTCATTCAGCAGCTGTTTAAATCCATATCTCAGCTTCTCAAGTTCTTCCTTCTCTACATGCTCCAGAGTATACAGGAAGACCGGACGGACCGTCAATGCCATAAACTGAAGGCTTTCCCTGTAAAGCCGGAATCCTTCCTTCACTTCCAGACGCTGAAAATCGATCTGTTCAATATCTTCGCAGACTTCCGAGACTTTTCCCTGGTGTAAACGGATAATACTCAGGCTGTCCAGGATGCTGAGCGTCCGGCGAAGAGTACGGTACGATACATTCAGCTGCTTTGACATAACCGGCATGGACGGAAGGTTCCCTCCCACAGGATACGTTCCTGTTATAATTTCAGTTATGATGCGTGAAACCATAGTGTAGCACAGCTGCGGCCGCTGCCAGTATATGTTCCAGTAAAAAGGAACCTTTTCCTTCCGGCCGTACTCCCCATCCATCTCTGCGCAGAAGGCCAAAAGCTGGCTGATGCAGGCAGCAAAGTCACCTTCAAATGCCGCATTCATAAATTCCAGTTCCTTCTCCTTCCCATCAGCCAGAAGTTCCCTGTCTCTTTCCTCGTGCATCCTGTGATTGGACAGATACGGAAATCGAATATAGCGCAGCAGCTCCCAGTAAAAATTTAAAATCAGTTTATTTCCCAGGTCTGAAAAAACCTGAATATGCAGCCTGGTAGATATGGACAAATCCACGTTCTTCAGCTTTGCCATGTTTTCCTTCAACCGGTCCCAGGTTTCCTTGTCATAGCTTTTCTGTGCATACTCCCAGACCGGCTCAATCAGAAGTTTACCGGCCTGACAAAAGTCTATAATCCCGCTGCATCTTGGCACAAAATAAAGCACGGCGTTCTCTTTTATCTGGTCTGCACTGGCCTGATAGATCACCTTTGCCGTTTTTCTGGGGCTGATCTCAATATATCCGTTTTTTTCCAGCCGTGAAAGCGCAGCGCGCACGGTCCGTGGAGCCATCTGAAAATTCCCGCCAATCCTGGGAATCGCCGGTAAGTTCTCCCCATATCGGCAAGCCCCCAACAGGATTCTTGTCTCATAGTAATCGTAAACCAGATTGCAAATCAAATCTGCATTTTCAACCAAAATTCTTCTCCTTTTTCTCCTGTCAAGATCACTTCAATCATAAAATACCCGAACAATTATACCACAGGAACGGGAAACACACAAGAAAAGGGAGTTTTAACGGCATATACATTTCCGAAGCGCTGCCAGCAGGCGGTCAAAATCAATCGGTTTTGTAACGTGATCGTTCATTCCCGCGGCCATCACCTTCGAGATATCCTCTGCAAATGCATTGGCAGTCAATGCGATGATCGGAACAGTCTTCGCCTCCGGATGGCTGCTGCTGCGGATCTCACTTGCCGCCGTATATCCGTCCATCACCGGCATCTGCAGATCCATGAGAATCGCGTCGTACGTCCCCGGTTCCGAGTCGTTAAAGAGCTTCAGCGCCTCATACCCGTTCTCCGCCCTGTCCACGATAAAGCCCGCGTCCCGCAGCAGCGTCTCCGCGATTTCCATATTCAGTTCATTATCTTCCACCAGCAGAAGCCGCAGCCCCTGGAGACACGTCTCCAGCTTTCTCCCGGTATTGCCTGACAGCGCCCGCAGAACTGCCGCCTCGCCGCCTTCCTCTTCCAGAGTTCTGATGGTAAGCGTGACAATAAAGCGGCTGCCCGCGCCCTGTTTGCTTTCCACCCGGATACTTCCCTGCATGGCCGTCACGATGCCGTGAGAGATGGACATACCAAGGCCGGTGCCCTGAACCTTTCTCACATGGCAGTTCTCCTCCCGGGCAAACGGAACAAATATATGATCCAGGAACTCCTCGCTGATGCCGATCCCGTTGTCCTCAACCGTAAATACAAAGCATCCCACCCCCGGAATTCCCGACGTCATCTCCTTGGAAGTGACGGTGATTGTACCTCCACAGGGAGTATATTTGATTGCATTGTTGATGAGATTGATCATGACCTGGCGGATCTTGCCGGCATCTCCCAGGAGATTGTCATGGATGATGTCATCTGTCAGGAAACGCAGGGCCTGTCCCTTTTCCATCGATTCATTAAGACGATGCTGCCGATCTCGTGGAACATGCCTTTTAAAGAAAACGGCGCTTCGGTCAGCGTGATCTGCCCTCTCTCGATCTTGGACATATCCAGGACCTCGTTAATCAGATGCAGCAGATGGCTGCTGGAAAGACTGATTTTCTGAAGACAGTCCTTCACCCGTTCTTCATTATCCGCCTGTCCCATGGCGATCGCCGTCATTCCGATTATGGCGTTCATCGGTGTCCGGATATCATGCGACATCTGCGCCATGAAATGACTCTTGGCCTCGTTGGCATTCCTGGCAGCCTCATACGCTGCAAACAGCGCCTGCTGGCTCTGCGCCTCCTGCTCTTTTTCCTTCTCAACATTGTGAGAGGCTAAAATAATCTTGATCGGAGCCCCGTTCCTGCTCTCTGCCAGGATAATGTGAATCCGCATCCAGCCATAGTAACCGCTGTAATCCCTGCGATACTCCAAATCATAGATCGTTTCGCCTTCCTGCACCCGTTTCTTAATCTCCGTCAGACACATTTCCTTCTTAAAACGCTCCTTGTCCTCCTCATGAATCAGATGTTCATAGTAGATTCCAAACAGCGCCCCGTACTCATCTGAATGGTTCAGCCGCTCTGCAACATCCTCCCGGATGACGAAGGTCTGAAAGGTCTCTTCCACCAGGTCCACGTAGAAAACAGAGTGGTAGAAAGCGGAAAGCCCCTTAATGATATTCTGAGATTCGAAATACAGCTTCTTTTGCTGCTCTTCCATTAACTCTGTCAGCTTCTGGTCGTTGATATCCATGCTGGCAAAAATCACCCTGGTGAGGACGCCATCCTGAATTTCCGCAATGCTGAACCGGGCGCGGACCCATCGGATACTATCCGGATAGATTCTTCGAAAATCGACCTCGTAGACTGGCTGCTCCACGGACAGGGTCTGACGCAGGAAATCAATACTCCCGGCTCTGCGCATTTTCTCCTGATCTTCCGGGTAGACGTAGTGTTTCACAAACTTCTCATAATAGACATCGAGCGCCCCTTTGGGGAACTCTCTGTTTTTTTGAATGAAGTCCTCCTGCCAGATCGCCTCCTCCGTGTTGTTCACATAGTCGAACAGGTAGATGGAATAGTAGCACTCGCACAGATTGGCCAGAATGGCTTCCCGTCTCTGAATCTCATACTTATCATCCACATTCTTCACGGTCAGAAGAATCCTGTCTTCATAATTCTGACTGATAAGGGCGGAATAATAGCTGTAGGCATGCAGTCTTCCCTCCTGATCGTACATGTGCAGCATGCCTTCCCTGTATTCACCCGTGCCATAATTTTCCGCATCAAAAATACGTTCAAACTCTCTCCGGTCTTCCGCCGGCATATTTTTTACAGCCTGCTCCCGGAAATCCGGATACCGCCCTCGTCTGGAAAGCTTTAACAGTTCTCCCGAATAGTAAATGCAGTTATACTCTGCCTTTTCGCAGTCCACACTGATGAGCAGCGTATAAATCTGAGACACCGCAACCTGCGCGCTGGCCTGATCGATCTGTTTTTCCATCTCGCCATCCTGCTCCTCCATGGCTGCGATAACCCAGGGATATGCCTCGGAGTACTGCTTTAGGGGAACCACCTTGATTCTCCGCCACCGTTTTTCCTTCGTCCTGTAAATCACTTCCACGCCGGAACTGTCCTCATGAAATCTTTTTTGGATATACTCGGGATTGACGCCATTCAGAAACAGTTCACGGTTTTGCGGCACGATCTCACGTTCCGCATAGTTACGGAAAAATGTCTCAAAATCCGCCGCCCCTTCGCCAAACGCTTTTAGCTGCTCGGTGGCTTTTATAATTCTGTATTCACCGGTATGGAGGTTACACAGGATGATCCCCTTAAAATTCTCATTCAGTTTTTCCAGTATGGTATCATACTCCTGCTTCAGCATAACCGTGTTGGTAATATTCTGGTGGTATCCCAGCAGACAGGTACCCTCTTTATAATTCTTATCTCTGATCCCGCCGCAGCGCACATAAATCTGCCCCCATAACGGGTGGTGCCACGGATACTCCACCTCGGCCCTCTCATCGGCACACATCCGACGGACCACATCCTGGACCATGGGATAGTAATCCGCATCGATCCGGTCATACCAGCCCCGGTAACACTCCTCCGGAGACGGCTCGCCGGTAAAGCCAAGAAGCTCCAGCATGGCCTTATCCGCGTACATTCTCGGTTCCCGTCCCTCTTCCAACTCTATCGCCCACAGACCGGTCTGGGCCTCATGCAGTATATCCTGAATCTTCTCTATATCCCTAAAGTGTTCCGCCATTCGCCTTATCCCCCAGCTTCAAATAGTAACCCGGCAATTCTCTCACCAAATTCCGGTCCCCCGGTCTTTCCACATACTGTACTTCATTTTATCAGATTCAGCTTCGTATTACAACTTAATTACACTTGCTGGTTGTATGAAAAAAGAGTTACAAAAAGCAGCCCGTTTTAACGCCGGACTGCTCGTTTGTAATTTTTATACCTCTGCTGTTTTCTGAAACGCTTTCCCATTACCGACTCTGTCGTCTTTCGTTACCTGGAGAGCCCGGACTGCATTTAAGATGGCAATAACGGAGACACCCACATCCGCAAATACCGCCGCCCACATGCTGGCGAATCCAATGGCTCCCAGGATCATCACGATCGCCTTGACTCCCAGTGCAAATACTATATTCTGGTGAACGATGCGCAGAGTCTTTCTGGATATTCTCATGGCCGCCGCGATCTTGGACGGCTCATCCGTCATGATGACCACATCGGCTGCTTCGATGGCCGCATCGGAGCCGAGGCCGCCCATGGCAATGCCGATATCGGCACGGGCCAGAACCGGAGCATCGTTGATGCCGTCGCCCACAAATGCCAGCTTTCCTTTTTCGCTGGTCTGAGACAGCAGCTGCTCCATATGGCTTACCTTATCCGCGGGAAGCAGTTCTGTATACACTTCATCCAGGCCCAGCCGCTGCGCTACATTCTCGCCCACGGCCTTTGCGTCGCCCGTCAGCATGACGGTCTTCCTGATTCCCGACTGTTTCAGTTCCCGAATCGCAAAGGCCGCATCCTCCTTCACTTCATCCTCGATCAGAATAGCTCCCCTGCTGATTCCGTCCTCTGCCACGTAGACAACCGTTCCCGTCTCTCTCACCGGTTTGAATTTGATGTGATTGAGATTCATCAGCCTGCTGTTGCCAGCCAGTACGTTCTTTCCGTCTAAGGATATGGAGATTCCATGGCCGGCAAACTCCTGAACGTCAGCCACTCTGGAGACATTCAGTTCTTTTCCATAAGCATTTACAATAGATTTCGAGATCGGATGGTTGGAATCCTTTTCCGCGTAAGCGGCCAGTTCCAGAAGCCTCTCCTTCGTAATCTTTTCCGGAAAGCATCCGCTGACTGCAAACGAGCCTTTTGTCAGCGTACCCGTCTTATCAAAGACAACCGTCTCTGTTTTAGCAAGCGCTTCCAGGTAGTTGCTGCCTTTGATCAGAACGCCGCATTTGGAAGCGCCGCCGATTCCGCCGAAGAAACTGAGCGGTACCGAAATAACCAGTGCACAGGGACATGAAATAACCAGGAAGGTCAGCGCCCGCTCAATCCAGACCGCGAACGGCTGTCCTGTCAGGAGCGGTGGAATGACTGCAAGAAGCACTGCCGCAGCTACAACGGCCGGCGTATAGTATCTTGCAAATCTGGTGATAAATGCCTCGGATTTCGACTTCTTGCTGCTGGCATTTTCCACCATATCTAGAATTTTGGCTACGGTGGACTCGCCGTATGGTTTCGATACCAGTATTTTTAAGGTACCGCTCTGATTGATGCAGCCGCTTATCACATCGGCTCCCTGTTCCACCTCCCTTGGAAGGGATTCCCCGGTCAGGGCCGAGGTGTTCAGGGCTGAACGGCCTTCCAGAATGGTTCCGTCGAGCGGTACACGCTCTCCCGGCTTTACCACGATCACTTCGCCGACAGCCACCTCATCGGGATCGACGGATACGATCCCGTCTTCTCTCATCACATTTGCGTAATCCGGCCGGATATCCATCAGCCCGGATATGGACCGGCGCGACTTGCTGACCGCGTAGGACTGGAACAGTTCACCCACCTGGTAGAACAGCATGACCGCGACGCCCTCCGCGTACTCGCCTAAGAACATGGCACCCACGGTTGCCACCGTCATCAGAAAGTTCTCATCAAATACCTGGCCGTGTAAAATATTCGTAATGGCTTTCCAGATGATATCGAATCCGATCACCCCATAGCACAGCAGGAATCCGGCCATTTTCCCCGTTGGACTTAACGGAAGGGCCATGGTAATCAGGTAGATGGCTGCTGCCGCAAGAATCCGGTACAGCTGTTTTTTCTGTTTTTTTGTCATATCTTTTCCCTCTTCGTCTGCGGCGGCAGGAATATGCTGTGCCGCCGCATTTTTATAGATGCAATTGTCTCTCGATTACACGTGATTCTCAATTAAATCTTCTTAACGGTTACATCCGGTTCTATTTTCTTTATCAGCTTTACGGCTTCATCCACAATCTCCTGGAACCGGTCATCGGCTGCCTCCAGAACCATCTTCTGGCTCAGAAAGTTGACCTCTACATTTGTAACTCCGCTTATCTTTTTAACAGCGCCCTCAATCTTCGCAGCACAGTGTGCACAGTCTAAATCTGACAGCTTAAATGTTTTCTTCATAAGGAATATCCCCTTTCAATTTTTCTTTCATATGAATAATTGTTCATATGTTCATTTGTATTTTATAATAGATCAAACGATTCGTCAATGGATAGAGCTATACTTTGTCCGTTTGGAGCAAAACGCTGTCTTTTTGGAGCTATTTGTTTTTTTGCTGAATTTTGGAAGGTCTTGGGGGCGTGTGCAGAAGAGAATTCTGTGGTGGACGGTATCCTCTCCTTTATGCTCAATTTGGTATTTTTTATTTCGAAGCAGAATATTTCTTCCAACTGTGTTACAATAGCGGTAAACAGACGAGGAGGCTTTCCGATGGATAAAGCAACAAAACCGCGCTATCAGATCTATTATAATCAAAAGCCGCTGGCCCCGCAGGTTTTCTCCGAGCTGCATGTCCAGTACCAGTTTGGGAACCGCGAAAATCCCGGAAGTATGGATGTATTTACCATATTTCCGGGAATCGAACTGATCTATAATGACTTTTCCATGGTTTACTGTGACAGCAGCCTGAAGACAGAGAGCGAACTGCTTGAGATAGATTACTGCTACCAGGGCCGCAAAGAATGCCAGTGGCTCTGCGGCGATTACCTTTACCTGGGCGAGGGCGATTTATGTATTACCCGCATGGAGGATGGCACTCCCGGCCCCTACTTTCCCACGGGCCGTTACTTAGGGATCACGATTGTGCTGGATCTGGGAATTCTAAAAGACCATATGCCCCCGCTTCTGGACAATGAAAAACTGCGGCTGCAGGAATTCGGCGACAGATTCTGCCCCGGCAGCCACTTCCTTGCAATCCGTGCCAACCGGCAGATCGATCATATATTTGGCGAACTGTATCAGATTCCTCAGGAGTTCCGCCATGATTATTATAAGATCAAGGTTCTGGAACTTCTCCTGTTCCTGAGCATGATCGATCCGGAACAGGAACGCGCCCTGGACCGCGTCACCAAGAATCAGATCGACGTTATCCGGCAGGTACAGCGCCGTATCACACAGAACCTCCAGGAAAATATAACGATCGACCAGCTGGCAAAGGAATTCTGCATCAGCCCAACCTCTTTGAAGAGCAACTTCAAGCAGGTCTACAGCACGACCATCAAGGACTATTTAAGAAGGGAGCGCATGGAGCGGGCCTCCGCCCTGCTTCTGACCACCAGCAGCACTGTGGCCGATATCGCGGCTTCCCTGGGCTATACGAATCAGAGTAAGTTTTCCGCTGCGTTCAAGGCAGTCCATGGGCTGACTCCGGTGGAGTATCGCAGGAAGTGCCGGCATGAGCGGAAGGATTGATTTTCATTCATCACACACAGAGCTATAATAACAGACTTTCACCGCCTCAAGCTCAGGTTCATTTCCAATTGTCTGACACCAGATAACCGGTTCCTCTGCTCCCAGCCATTCCTCGCTGATATATGCAGTATCCCGGCTTCCGCCTCTTACATCCGGAAATGAACCGTTTGGAAGGACCAGTCTGCTGATCACTCTGTGATTGTTTATAATCGTCAGTTTTATATCCTTTCCCTGGAAAAACAGTTTCATTTCCTTCCCGTCTTTTCTTTCCAGCGGCAGAGTCATCACATAATTTTTTCCCTTCCGGAGCTTTATGGGATACGTCGTTTGAACCGCCTGCAAAGGCATCTTAAACGTTTCCACCGGCAGCATACCGTACTCACAGTCCGTCTGTGCATTTCCTGCAATTAATGTAACGTTTCCTACCCGGTCGGTGGAAAATTTACGTTCTGTTCTCAGGCACACCTCAATCCGGTCATTTTTCGCATAGCGGCTGATATCGACGACAGGATCATCCTTCAGCACATCTGCCTCTAAATGCCCATTTACGTATACATGAATGATGCAGTCCGCCCTGGAAAAATGAAGATACAGTGAATCCGCATTATCCGGCACAGTAATCCATTTGCTGTAGACGCCTCTGACAGGACTTACCGCCCTGCTGTAGGAATCAATTCCCATTATGGTATTATAATTGGAGTGACGGAAAAAGTACCATTCGCCCACCGGCTGTTCATCCAGATCAAACAGCCAGTTATCGCTGATATCCTCTCTGCCATTGATACGAACAATTTTCCCAATCCCCTTCAGAGAATTCATTCTCAGAGACTTACAGCGTATATCATCGAAGTTGCTGTGTCCCCAAATTTCCGTATATATCTGGTAAATTCCAGGCTGTAACTGACGAAATATGCTGTCTCCTCTCCCATAGATCACATCTGTCTGCTCTCCGTCCCGGCATATGGTAATAATATCTGCCGCTTCCTGGAAAAGGAATTCTCCGCCCTTTTCTACCGAAAAACGGTAACAGCCGATTCCTCTGTACTGTGGGATCTTCTCCATTGGCTGTACTGGCGTTTTCTCAAATTTAATTGCCGGTAATACTGCATCAGCTATGGACAGATGGGATATCACCCGTTCCTCCGCCTGCTCCTCCAGCTTCCCCTTCATATCAGGCAGACCGGGAATCGGCATCACAGCAATCTCCTTCGGCGATCCGACAATCAGGTTAAAAGACTCATCCTGATACCCACCGTTTACTGTCTTTATTTCTCCGTTCATATCAAGTACTGCAATAAAGTCCCCATAGCCGTACATTGCTGTTGTAGTACGGTCCTCTTTTTCCTCAACAAAACCAATCTCATAACTGCTGTATAAGAGGGTTATCCTCTTTTTGTCTGAAAGCACAACATTGACCGGCAAAATTCTGGTTTCCAGAGGCGCCATTAGCAGGGTCAGTTCAAAGTCATGATATTGCAGACGAATGGTATCCTTCCTTCCCAGATTGGACAATTCCAGGAAATCTCCCCGTGTCGTATGAAGCAGGGGAATCACCGCGTTTACCGGCTGACTGGATTGAATAACCATACCTTCCGCCTTCATTGGAACCGCCTCCGCAAACTCTGTCGGAAATGAATTCAGCAGGCCAGACAGAAGCCTTGATTCGTAGAACTGATCATTTACCTCTCCGGCAGAGCCAATCATGGAATCAAAATCATAATCAGCAGCCATCAGCGCGATGGGATTCTCACGTGTTCCCCAGTTGGTAATTCCATTATACCACTCCATCGTATTACCGGCAGTCTGATTATAAGGTCCCAGCAGCTTTGCACCACACGCCAGAAGACGCTTTAAGTAGCTGTGCTCCCGGTTTGTCTCTGTGATTAAAAACGGCATATTCCGATCAGACACAGTAGAATAAAGATGAAGTGCTCTCTCCTCCGTCCCCGGAGAGTTAGAATCTGAGTATACATTAAATGCGGTATAAAGTCCCGGTGTCAGCCCACCCGCACGCAGTAAATCGTTCTGGCCACAGCAGTAAAAAAGCGGGATATCAATACCATGACTCGCTGCCATACTCATAAGCTTCTCCATATAGCTAACAGGGCTCTTGCAGTCAAAAAAATCCAGTTCATTCTCAATCTGCATGCAGAGTACGGTTCCTCCTCTGCTTATCTGAAATGGTTCCAGAACAGGCAAAATGTGATCATACCATGTTCCAATCCGCTTCAGAAACTCTTCGTCGTCCTGTCTGACAGAAACGCCGTCTGCAGCCAGCCATGCAGGAAGTCCGCCTCCATCCCATTCCGAACAAATATATGGACCCGGCCGTGCAATCACAAAAAGCCCATGTATCTTTGCCAGTTCCAAAAAAGCATATACATCACGATTTTCTGAGAAATCCCATATTCCCGGTGCTGTTTCATGATAGTTCCAGGGAAAATAAACATCAATTGTATTATAGCCGGCCGTCTTAAGAAGCTTCATTCTTTTTTCCCATTTTTCTCTTGGGATTCTAAAATAGAACAGGGAAGACGCCAGCAAAATGTTAGACAGTTTCATTATATTCTTTATCCTTTCAGTCCGCTGTGTACCATACCGTTTGTGATTTGTTTTTCAAATATAAGATACGTAATGATAATCGGGATCAGGGCGCATACGGTTCCCGCCATAATGACAGTATACTGCATCGTATGTTCCGACTGGAAAAAGGTAAGTCCCAGCTGAATCGTATACTTTTCCTTTGTATTTAAATAGATTAGCGGCGCTGTATAGTCATTCCAGACCTGCACAAATGTAAAAATAATCAGTGTGGAGAGCGCCGGCTTCGCCAGCGGGAGCATCACCTTCGCAAATATGTATCCCTCTCCGGCCCCATCTATTCTGGCTGCTTCCATAAGTTCTCCGGGTACGGTGAGAAAAAACTGCCTCAGGAGGAAAATACCGAAAGCACTGGCCAGCTGCCCCAGAATCAGGGCTGCATGAGTATCCGTCAGTCCCAGTCTACTGATGATCTGATACTGCGGAATCATAATTGTATGCCACGGCACCATCATAGTTGCCAAATAAAGTGAAAATAAAATATTCTTTCCCTTAAATTCAATGGATGAGAATGCATAGGCCGCCATTGCACTAATAATCACCTGACCCGCTGTGGCAAATACTGCTACCACTACCGTATTTTTATAATACAGAAGAAATGGTTCTTCCACCCAGACCTGCGTATAATTCGATAAATTGACCGGATCAGGTATCCACTCAACAGGAACCGTAAACACCTGGGTATCAAATTTAAATGACGTTGAAACCATCCACAAAAAAGGAAATATCATGGTAAGAGACAGGGCACTCATAAGCACATAAAAAGGCACCTGCCATTTTTTAGATTGTATCATATCCGTTCTCCTCCCTAATCATAGTGAACCCAGTGTTTCTGCATCAGGAATTGAACCGCCGTAACCGCCAGGATCAAGGCAAAAAGAAAATACGCGATGGAAGACGCATACCCCATATTCATCCTCTTAAATCCCTCATAGTAAATCCGGTACGACAACACATTGGTACTCATACCGGGGCCCCCCTCGGTCATTACATTCACCAGGTCAAATACCTGAAATGAATTAATTGTCACCAGAACCATATTCAAAAAAATACTTGGCGTTATCATGGGAAGTGTGATTTTAAAATATCTTTTGAGACTACTTGCTCCGTCGAGAGCGGCAGATTCGTACAGACTATCGGGTATATTCTGCAGTCCAGCCAGGAAAATCAACATGTAATATCCGCATGATTTCCATACAGAGACAATAACCACTGCAAATAACGCCCATTTTGTTGATGCAAGCCACTGCGGCGGATTGGCTGCCCCTATTTGCTGCAAAATCGTATTTAAAGGGCCGCCTGCCGGATTAAAAATCATTTTCCAAATAACGGCTACAGAAACCATGGAAGAAATATAGGGCAGAAAAAACAATGTTCGAAACAGCTTTCTAAACTTCGTAAGCTGATTTAAAAGAGATGCCAGAATCAGGGAAACAAGCATGGTCATCGTAGAAAACAGCACTGCATAAATGATGTTATTTTTAATAGACACTTTAAAATAACGATCAGAAAACAGCTTGGCGTAATTGCCAAAACCGATAAAATCATAGGTTTTCGAGAGTCCGGTATAGTTTGTCAGACTATACCAGAACCCCAAAATAATCGGCAGAAACATAAACAATGTAAAAACAATCAGGCTCGGCAGGACAAACATCCAGCCTATCCATTCCCTCTTTCGTCGGCTGCTCTGCATCATAAAACGCACGCTCCCCTCTTAAGAATTTAATTCTGCTCTGCGTTCCTCAAAATTTTTTACCGCTTCATCAAGGGTTTGTTCTCCAATCAGGTACAGCTCCAGTTCCTCCACATAAATGTTGGTAATGTCGCTGTATCCAGGTATAAACAGAGTTTCTGAAACCTTGCTGATATCCAGCATATTACCCGCTCCATCTACACCAATCGACTCTTCAAAGGTATTTATGACATCATCGTCAATATAAGCAGGAATTGCGCCGTAAGAAGCCGTGATCAGGGCAGCCTCTTTGCCAGCCATAAACTGAACAAAGTCAAAGGCGGCTTCCTGCTTCTCCGAGGCAGCATTAATGCCGACAAAGGTACTTACGCCTCCTATCGTGAGTTTCTCCCCCTCCTTATCAACCTGTGGAATCATGGCTATTCCCAATTCGAAGGTATCCTTAAGCTGCGGGTTCTTCTTAAGCATTGCCAGCGCGTCACTGATGGACCATTCACCGCCGGGATACATGTAGCAGTTACCAGTAGTAAAGAAATTAATTCCATCGGTTCCGCTGCTTCTCATATCAGTAAAACTCATATGGGAATTATCGATATTATAGTATTGGTTTAACCGTTCCATCCAAATTTTTAAAGGAGTGAGATCATCGTCTGCCAGATTGGATCCCTTCTGGAGCACTTCATAAGTACAGCTGTTCCAATCAGGAATATAGCTTCCGTAAATTTTATCTTTCCCTTCACCTTCAGTCAGTTCCATAGCAAGCTTTCCGTATTCATCCCATGTGAGATTATCCGGATAAGCAATTCCTTTTTCGTCAAACATTTTCTTATTGTAAAACAGGCCATAGGAAGAGGACCGATAGGGAAGCACATAGAATTTACCATCATACTTTGTTTCAGCAAAACCGGTGCCGTATATTCCCAGGTCCAGCCCGCTGTCTTTGATATTCTGGGAAATATCGACAAGATTTCCTGTTGATGCCAAATCACTGGCCATCGAGCCCGAACGAAGGTTAAATATATCGATATCATTTTTCCCTGCCAGCATCGTGAACAGCTTATCTTCATAGTCATTGCTGTTTACCTGCGTCATCTTCACTTCTGCCACTGTACTCTGTGCATTGTAAGCGTCCACAATATCCTGAAGATAATCGCCCTCGCTCCATGCATAGTAGTTTAGTTGAACCTTACCGGTACTGTCTCCTCCTGAAACGGTATCCGACTGAGCTTCAGACTGCGTTTTCTCCTGCGTTCCTGCCGGTATGCTCTCCTGTGTTTTTCCTGCGCAGCCCGCCAGTGCTGCGGCCGCCATAAGTGCTGTAAAAGTCATTGGTATCATGCGTTTTGTCATATTACTTTTCCTCCCTCTCCATTTCGATTTCTAATCAGTTTTCCAGGGTACTAACCAACTTCCCTGCGATAAAGCGATTATAGATGATTTTTAACAACTCTTACAAGCTGGTCTTTTCTCTGCAAATCCTTATAACGAAAAAACGATTAGATTTTCTAATCGTTTCAGACTGTAGACAAAATGGTTCCTGGTGCGATGCACCCGGAACCATTTTGAATTTTATATAGAGATATATTGGTTCGAATATACAGACAAAAGAACAGGGTTTCCTTAGCCCGCCCTTTCTCCATTTCCAGATTGCCAGTTTCTTTAGATTCATACATGCAAATAAAAGGGTCAGCTCCATTGTCACTTTTGCCAATCCTCTGTACTGTGTATATCTCATTCCATGTTTTTCTTTTCCGTCTGCAAAGACTCGTTCGATGGTTTCTTTCCGTTTCTGATAGATTTCTTTCATCCCTGTCTGATGACGGATTTCCTCCACCTTTTCCATGTACCCCTCCCATACATGGCGGCTTACCACCTTTACATGGTCTTTGCTTCCTGTACATTGGTTTTGGTACGGACAATCCTTACACTTTTTTCCATCGCTTTTGTATTCTCGGTATCCATCACGGTTTGTTGTGCTGTATTTTAGGATCTGATTATTCGGGCATAAATAACAGTCAAAGTATTCATCATATACATAATCGCTTTTTCGAAAATACCCTTTCTTTGTCATTGGACGTTTATAGGGCATAACCGGAACCTTTCCTTCCTCGATTAGCGTTCTTGCGATTGCTGGTATCTTATAGCCTGCATCCATTACATAGTATTTAGGATATTTTACCCGTTCGCTTACTTTCCGGTACAGTTCCCAAAAGGATACGCTGTCGTGGACATTCCCTGCTGTCACTTCAAAATCTATGACATAATTATTTTTATCACAGCAGGTATTGGCTGCATAAGCAAACACCTGCTTGTGTTCCCCTTTGTGGAACCAGCCACTGTCGGGATCGGTAGTGCTGACCTTTTTGTTTATGGTCTCTGGCGTGGACTCTTTTTCTTTCAATGGCTTTTTCCCGTGTTCCAGCCTGTCCTTCTCTATTTCCTCCTGCAGCTCCTTTTCGTAACATCGGGCTTCTTTTTCCATGGTTTCATTCTGATATTTATGAGGGTTTGCACTGGCTTTGATGTGGGTACCATCAATAAAAAGACTTTCCGTATCCAGGAAACCACAGGCATCCACCTCCATTAGAATCCGGGAGAATATCTTTTGAAAAAGATCCGTATCCTTAAAGCGTCTGGTATAGTTCTTCCCAAAGGTAGAGAAATGAGGGATATCCTCATACAGGCCGTATCCCAGATACCAGCGGTAAGCAAGATTCACTTCAATCTCTTTGATTGTTTTGCGCATGGAAGGGATGCCAAACACGTATTGGAGGATCACGATTTTCATTAATACAACGGGATCAATGCTTTCCCTGCCATAAGGTTTGTAGAGATCTTTAACCTCGTCATAAATAAAGCTTAAATCAATGGCTTCCTCCAGCTTTCGAACCAGATGACCGGAAGGGACGAGGTCATCCAGGCTTGCAATCTGTACCTGAGAACGTTCTGAATAATCTTTTTTCCCCATCATAAGAAAAAACCTCACTTTCGTATAGTACTATTATACTACATCGAAATCCTGAGTGAAAGAAAAAAGACAACCGCCTCCTATTAGGAGGCTAGTTGTCTACAGTCTGAAACGATTAGATTTTCTAATCGTTTTCCGTCATTATGCCTAAATCCCTCATTTCTATTCTAATGGCTGATTCTTCTGGGCCTGCCTTTCCTTAACTTTTTCCATATAATAAAAAAAACCGCTGGAATCTGCCTTCTGCAATACATCCTCAATCGATTTGCACTTCATTTTTTGAAGAATATTCCGTATATGGGTCTTCATCGTCGCTGTACCGATATAACGCTGTTTACAAACCTCCTTCTGAGACAATCCCTCATGCAGTGCACTAAGTATATCCCGCTCGGTATCCGTAAGCAGCTGAATCAGATAAAGATTGTAGATCAAACTTTCCTCCTGATCTTTAATCCTCTTAAATTCTGTCCTGATCTTTCTTGCAACCTTCGGCTTCATCACGGACCGGTCGTAATAGGCATCCCTGACGCACTGAATCATGTTCGCGCTGGTAGCCGTCTTTTGTACGTAATCACAGGCACCGGCCTGGAAAGCCGCATAAACCATTGCATCCTCTTCATAAACCGTCAATATGATTATCTTTATCTCCGGAAGTTCAGATAAAATCTGCTGCGTAGCTGTGATTCCTGCATACCTGCTTTCCATTTCTATATCCATAAGGATGACATCCGGCCTGGTGACTGCACTCTTTAATACAGCCTCATATCCATTATGTGCGACAGATACCACTTTCATATCTTGCGTATGTTCAAAGATATCCTGATATCTGTGGCAAAGGGACGGAATATCATCTACAATCATCACTTTTATCTCTTTATCTTCCATATATCCTCCATTTATTCTACAATCGGAAGATAAACTGAAAAAACAGCTCCTCCGTCAGCAGAATTCTCCACTTCTATTTTCCCATTGTGACTCTGAATAATCCGTTTAACAAAGGAAAGCCCAATTCCCCAATTATGCTTTGTCGATTTGGTTGAAATAAATGGTTCAAATAAATTATCCATAACAGACGGGCTGATTCCAGGCCCTGAATCTTTAAATTCGATTTTTATCTGCCTGTCATAAAGCGTCGTAGTCACAGTAATCGTTCGTTCTCCTACCAGCTGATCTTTCATTGCATCAACTGCATTAAGAATCAAATTCTGGAAAACCTCTTCCATGTAATGGCCATCGCAAAACACCTTCACTTCTTTATTTTCAGCAGTATCAATCAAATTAATTTTATTTTCTGCAAACAGTTCTTTATTCTTTTTAAGCGTATCCGCCAGAATCGTCAAAATATTATTTAAGGATTGATTTAATACAATACGGTTTGCATTCTGCTGGAGCAGATCTAAACGTTCATACACCTCCAGACAGCTATTACGAATCGTTTCCAGACCTTCCCGGTGTTCTTCCGGAGCCTTCATCACCCATTCTGCTTCCGACAAAATACCCAACATTTCATTTTTTATATAGTGGCTGAATACCCTGATGGATATTTCTGAAGAAGCAGCAATGGTTGAAAATACATAATCTTTCTCCCTGAGTTTTCTTGCCGCACGGTCATATCGGTAAGAACTCAACAGAAGAAACAATAAAAAAAGAATCACAAGATAGGGAATCATTCTCATGAAACGAATATAAGGAGGCATATCCAGGGATTTATAAGCGGTATAGTTAAGTGCTCTGGACATCCACAAAAACGAATCCGGTAAAGAAAAATACATATAAAAATAAAGAATACAGATCCCCGCATTCATTGTAGTCAGCGACCACTTCATAACTCTTAAATCCTTTATCGGTTCTTTTCTGACAGCATTCCTGACCATATACACAAACGACATTAATATAGTTAAAAAATTACCGCTTACCGTTATCCCGTGAAAGACCTGATATACACGTCGAAAAACTACCGGATCCGGAAAAAAGCCAAGGCCTCCATAATAGAAAAACCGGACAGAAAAAGGACTATACAAAATAACCTGAGCCAGCCAGAAAATTACCAGTCCCATTCGCAGTCTCCGCTGCTGCCGCGGCCAGTCAATCTGTGACAACGTATAATTACAGATTAAAAACAGAAGACTGCTCATATTCATTCCGCATACCAGAACCGATTTGCTGATATCTATGTAAATCAACTTCCCAAATAGCTCTTTGCTGATATTAAAATATTGAAATATTGTATTGTTAAAGTAATTATCCTTCGCCATATAGATCATGGAAAACAGAGTTACACAGATGAAAGAAAATAACATTCCAAACACAAGAAATATTTTGGTTCTGCTTTTGCCCATCGCATATCCCCCGTTTCTTCAATATCCTGTTTATTATAGCATAGAACTGAAACAGCGGCTACGCTGATAAATTCTCATATGGCTGTAAAATTTATCCAACAACCTTTTGTTTTAAACTTAACGGTTTTCTCAGTCAACCATATTGAAAGCCCCTGGTCCAATCATCGTTGAACCAGGGGCATATCTATAATTTTTATCATTCCGCCGTCCGGTATATATACCTCCTCTCATACTCCTCCTGCGGCATGGGCTTCGCATAATAGTAGCCCTGGACGTAATCGCATCCGACGGTACTGAGGAAATCTCTCTGTTCTTGCGTTTCTACGCCTTCCACAATCACCGGGATTCCAAGGCGGCCGGCCATCTGAATCACCGATGAGAGTATGATCTTCCCCTTCTCTGCCTCCATGCCTCCGGAAAGGAAATTCATATCCACCTTGAGGACATCCACGTCGATGTCCTTCAGCATGTTTAACGAGGAGTAGCCACTGCCGAAATCATCCATCATAGTCACAAAACCGGCGCGCCGCAGCGCATGGATGGCTGCCATAATCTGCTCCGGATCGGAGGCATAAGCGCTTTCGGTGATTTCCAGATTCAGCAGGGATACGGGAACGTGATATTTCTCTGTCAGCTTCTGCAGCACCTCGACCAGCTCCGGATCAAGGAGAGTGCCCCTGGAAAGGTTGATGGTGACGGGATTTAAGTTTTTTCCATCGCGGCGCCATTTCCCGATGATCCGGCATACATACTCCGCCACATAGTAATCCAGCTGGACGATGAAGCCAATTTTCTCGAATACCGGGATAAATTTACCTGGCGGGATCAGACCAGCCTTGGGATGGTTCCAGCGCACCAGCGCCTCGGCGCCAAAGTCCTTATCTGTGGAAAGGGCGAATTTCGGCTGAAAAAAGATGATAAACTGCTCCTGTTCCATCGCCCGACGCATATCATTCATGATCGCCGTCTCTTCCGCTTCCCTCTCTTTTTCCCCTTCATCATAAAATCCAAGACAGGAAGCATACAGATGCTTGCACTTTTTGCTTCCGATGAAGGCCCTGACGTACATTTCCTCAACGGACAAGTCCGGCTCCATCACAACGTAGGCGCCGACCGTAGGTTCCAGCAGATAATCTTTCTGATATTCGTTTAAGTATTCTCTCAGGTCCTTAATCTGCTCATCCAATATATCCGGATCAAAAGGCTGGCAGATGCAGAATGTGTCCGCTATGATTCTGCCGTATGTACACATTTCAAAGCGTTCTGCATGTTTCCTTATGATCTCAGCCAGGAAAATAAGCAGTTTATCGCCTTCCTCCTCGCCGTATACAGAATTGTACAGCCGGAACCGGTCGATATCAAACCGCAGCAGTACGAACCGTGTATCCCGGTGCGCGTCGATCATGCGCCGCGTCTCTGCAAACATCTTGCCCCGGTTGTATAAGCCGGTCAGCGTATCGTGCTGCATCAGAAATTCCATACGGCCGGGCAGCACCCGTTTTCTCTGTATCCATCGTTCTCTTCTGCCGGCGGCTCTCCCCGGCATGGTTCTCTTTCTTTTTCTCTTCATCACAGTCACCTCTATTCCGGGAAATTATGCAGGCAGACATTCACAGATCATGCGGAGCACCTCCATCCCGCTTCTAAAGCAGGCACTCCCCCTGCTGTTTCTGATGACGCCCTGTATGCTGGCGTTCTGTCTGGAATATATCGTGACAGCAAATACATTTTCCCAGGTATTCAGACGGTTTCGAATTGGACAAAACTTCACTGTACGCGGAACCGTTTCGGCATCCGAAATAATTTTCGTTCTCTTTTTCACCAGATCCATCTTTACCAGGTGACGGCGGTCTCCGCTGTCCACCGGCATTCCTTCTCTGTCCAGAATGTATTCCATCAGAAGCAGCATGTGATCAAGCCCGTGAAAGCAGAACGATTTTTCCTGGTATAAAGACTGCAAATATCCGCTTTTCGTCTGATTTTTGCAGTTTTCAATGACAATTATCAATACCGCTCTCATATGATTTCCTTCTCTCATTCGTATGGGCCGCCTGATACCACAGAATAACTATTCTGTGGTATCAAAAAGCCTTATTTAAAGTTAAAAAATGAAACTCTAATTATTTTACAACAAAAAATAAGGGGAGTCAATGTACATATCTATGGTTTTACCCACAATAAACAGGCCGGAGAGAACGCTGATTCTTGCCGGTCTGGTCGCGTAGCAGTATAGAACCCATTATTATCCTGAATGAAAGAAAAATAGCAGATATGGAGAGCGCCCTCTGTGATTTTCGGACTGCTGATACCACAGAATAGTTATTCTGTGGTCAGACTGTAGACAACTAGCCTCCTAATAGGAGGCGGTTGTCTTTTTTCTTTCACTCAGGATTTCGATGTAGTATAATAGTACTATACGAAAGTGAGGTTTTTTCTTATGATGGGGAAAAAAGATTATTCAGAACGTTCTCAGGTACAGATTGCAAGCCTGGATGACCTCGTCCCTTCCGGTCATCTGGTTCGAAAGCTGGAGGAAGCCATTGATTTAAGCTTTATTTATGACGAGGTTAAAGATCTCTACAAACCTTATGGCAGGGAAAGCATTGATCCCGTTGTATTAATGAAAATCGTGATCCTCCAATACGTGTTTGGCATCCCTTCCATGCGCAAAACAATCAAAGAGATTGAAGTGAATCTTGCTTACCGCTGGTATCTGGGATACGGCCTGTATGAGGATATCCCTCATTTCTCTACCTTTGGGAAGAACTATACCAGACGCTTTAAGGATACGGATCTTTTTCAAAAGATATTCTCCCGGATTCTAATGGAGGTGGATGCCTGTGGTTTCCTGGATACGGAAAGTCTTTTTATTGATGGTACCCACATCAAAGCCAGTGCAAACCCTCATAAATATCAGAATGAAACCATGGAAAAAGAAGCCCGATGTTACGAAAAGGAGCTGCAGGAGGAAATAGAGAAGGACAGGCTGGAACACGGGAAAAAGCCATTGAAAGAAAAAGAGTCCACGCCAGAGACCATAAACAAAAAGGTCAGCACTACCGATCCCGACAGTGGCTGGTTCCACAAAGGGGAACACAAGCAGGTGTTTGCTTATGCAGCCAATACCTGCTGTGATAAAAATAATTATGTCATAGATTTTGAAGTGACAGCAGGGAATGTCCACGACAGCGTATCCTTTTGGGAACTGTACCGGAAAGTAAGCGAACGGGTAAAATATCCTAAATACTATGTAATGGATGCAGGCTATAAGATACCAGCAATCGCAAGAACGCTAATCGAGGAAGGAAAGGTTCCGGTTATGCCCTATAAACGTCCAATGACAAAGAAAGGGTATTTTCGAAAAAGCGATTATGTATATGATGAATACTTTGACTGTTATTTATGCCCGAATAATCAGATCCTAAAATACAGCACAACAAACCGTGATGGATACCGAGAATACAAAAGCGATGGAAAAAAGTGTAAGGATTGTCCGTACCAAAACCAATGTACAGGAAGCAAAGACCATGTAAAGGTGGTAAGCCGCCATGTATGGGAGGGGTACATGGAAAAGGTGGAGGAAATCCGTCATCAGACAGGGATGAAAGAAATCTATCAGAAACGGAAAGAAACCATCGAACGAGTCTTTGCAGACGGAAAAGAAAAACATGGAATGAGATATACACAGTACAGAGGATTGGCAAAAGTGACAATGGAGCTGACCCTTTTATTTGCATGTATGAATCTAAAGAAACTGGCAATCTGGAAATGGAGAAAGGGCGGGCTAAGGAAACCCTGTTCTTTTGTCTGTATATTCGAACCAATATATCTCTATATAAAATTCAAAATGGTTCCGGGTGCATCGCACCAGGAACCATTTTGTCTACAGTCTGACCACAGAATAGTTATTCTGTGGTTATTTTATCTAATCCGATTCTCATCCGGTTCATGACCTTTTCATACTGTCTCGTACTTGTCGCCACATAGATGCGCGTTGTCTCGATCGATGAATGGCCAAGAATATCTGCCAGATGGGCCAGATTCTTTTCGATAGAGTAAAAAGTCTTCGCAAACAGGTGCCTGAAATTATGGGGAAACACCTTTGACGGATCCACTTTTGCCCCCTTACACAGCTTCTTCAGGGAATGGCAGATATTGCTCCGGTCCAGGTTTCTGCCGCTTTTCGTTCGAAAGATACAGCCGCTTCTTATTTTTTCGCTTCGGATAAATTCCTTCAGCTTCTTGATCAGATTTCTCGGAAAGATAATCAGGCGGCATTTTCCCTTCATATAGATCTCTGTTTTCCCCCGGCAGACTGCTTCCACGGTGACGTAGGGCAGCTCGCTGATTCTGATGCCCGTGCTGTAGAGTACCATCATCAGATAATAGAGCTGAGAGTTTCCCATTCTCCCCGCACTGTCCAAAAGCTTTCGGTAGTCGTTCTCCGTCAGTTCCCGATCCTCATCGATATAAGCCTTTTTCTGAACCTTCAGGAATTTTACCTTGCACATATCCAGATTCATAAATTCCAGATACGAATGGATGGCCGAGAGCTTACCGTTGACGGTTCCTGCCTTGTACTGGCTGCTGAGATACCGCCGGTACTGCAGGATCGCCTCTTTGCTGATCTCGGCTTTATCCATATAGGCAAACAGTTGTTCCACCTCGTGTAAATACTTGCTTATGGTGGAATCGGCTTTTTCCTCATTTTTCAGATAGTCCTCATATCGTTTGATGTTCATTGCAATTTCCATAACAGGCCTCCATTTTTCTAGTAGATATTTTTAAGTGGTTGTATGGCAAAGGCACAGTACACCGAAACGGCAATCTGTGTCTCATGCAGCCTTTTTTAGTTTCCTTATAATCGGGCAGAACTATACATCGGTTTTGGGACTTATGATGAATGATATGAAATAGAAGCAATTCATGAAACGTGCCTTTGCGTTACATCAGAAGAACACACAGGCAGTACTAGAAAAGCCGGCATTGAAACGATGCGCTCAATACCGGCTTTATATCCACTGATACGTCATATTTATGACCCTGATTCTGACCCTGATCAAAATCATGGCCGATCTGTTTCCATTTTCTGCAGCATAACATACACATCATCGTAAATCTGGCCGTTTGCAGGCCAGCATTTAGGGGCTTCCCCTGCACTAATTGGTTTATATTTCCAATTATTATAATGGATACAGTAGCAAATCTCAACTTACCTCGTTCGACTTAACATGGACCGCTGTGCAGACAGCGAACATTTTACAGTCAATAGTTTCTGTATATCGTCAAAATTTTCCTTACATGCAACTCGATAATGAATCCAGCCGCCGTCACCGCAGGGATACTTTGTGTCAATGTACTCCCTGGTATATGGATGCAGCTGGCCGTAGACGGAATCATACTGCTTGTCAGACAATCGGACCATGACAGTAAAACCATTGTTTTCGGCAAAAATATTGCATACCAGTTTTTGCTTCAGCCGGTGAGCGATCCCCCAGCCGTACTGATTGCCATAGGGAAAGACGACCTTCTGCTCTGTCGCAAATGTCTGGGACAGCCATTCGTTCAACGAGGTAAAGAATCCTCCGTTTTCACCGCAATACGCGGTCATCCCGGCAATTGTTGGTTCTTCTTTTTTATTCAGCATTCTTTCGTACATAGCGGCCTCCATCAATTCTTATTGTACGTTCGATTGTACCACAAACGCTGCGCACGAACAACTGATTTTCCTGGGCAGACTGGGAAGCAGAGGCCGACAGGGCTGTGAACTGCAACTATTTTTCTGCCAGGACCATAAAAAGCGGAGAAGTGTTCATCCACAGCTTTTCTTTTAAGGAGCCTTCCGCCCTTTTCCGTTCTTCGTCCAATATAATTTTCCGGTTAATATTCGTATCGACGGTTATGGATTTCATTCCCAGGCTGATCAGTATATCTACATCCCACTGTGGACGGATCAGGCTGCTGATTCCCAGCTGACTGGCTATATCGTTCCGCTCCCGCAGCATTTCCAGGCTCTGGGCCGGGTGCTCGTATCTGCCGGATAACGCTGCATGAACGCTCTCTTCCAGCTCCCCCGCCTCTCCCGCCCGGTCGGCCTCCAGGAAGGCAGCTCCGTAATTCGCATCGCAATTCATCAGACGGCCGCCGGGAGCCAGAACCCGTATCATCTCCTGATACGCCTTCTCAGGATCGGGAAGTGTCCATGTCACATTGCGAGTAAATATAAAATCAAATGATTCGTCGGGAAATTCCAGAGCCTGCGCGTCCATCCGCAAAAACCAGATATCATTGCAGTTCAGCTTTTCCGAATTCATAATCGCATGGTTGATCATCTCCTGCGAATAGTCAATTCCCACCACTTCACAATTCAGATCGTGAAGGATAATTGAGAAAAATCCCGCTCCGGTTCCCAGATCAAGCGCCCGAATCCTCTTTTTATCGGGCAGCGCTCTCTTTATCTGCTCTGTCCAGTTCATACGCTTATACTCCTTTAATTCGGCCAGCTGGGCATCACTGAATTCATCCGCCCTCATCGACCAGTATTGATTAATTCTTTCCTGAATGTCCACGGTTATTTCACCTCTGATAAAAATGAGAAACAAATAAAAAAACCATGAAAGTAAGCGCTGAAATGGATGCGCATTTCCCTTCATGGTATTACAATTCATCTTCGTGATGATATTAAAATCATTATAGCATAATTCAGGCTGTTCGGCCAGTTTTTTACGCAAATATTAATTATTATTTACTCAAACGTTTGCTTGCTTTTCCAGATCTTTCGCCGTTCCCTGCTGCCGGATTACACCTTCTCTGTTGCTGAAATTATCCGCGATCAGCTCTCCGTCCACGAAAGTTTCCAGGGACATCGGACAAAAAATGCCAGAGAAAGACAGGTATTTTTCCCGGATAGATGATACAGTTTACTTATAAAGATTGGAGGGAACACTATGAAGAAACGGCCAGTCACAACACTATTTATGCTCAGTTCTGTAGATGGGAAAATCAGTACGGGTAATTCTGATCTGCTGGATGTGGACAGCGATTATCCTGCGATGGACGGCGTAAAGGAAGGGCTTCATCAATACTATGAGATTGAACAGACAACGGATCTGTGGTCCCTGAATTCAGGGCTCGTACAGGCCAAGCTCGGCGTAAACCAAAAAGAGCTG
>NZ_JBKVCZ010000070.1:0-35142 GCF_046966825.1 Hungatella sp.
AACTTAGATATAACTTTTAATCAAGTTGTCCGGGGTTCGAGTCCCCGGTGTCTCATCGAAATGAAGCCTTGAAACAATTTCTGTTTCAAGGCTTTTTTTATCTTTGTTTTATTTTTTCCAAAACTCTATTATAATGTATGATGAAGTAAAGCGATAGGGAGGACTGCCGATGGAGGAAAAGTACCGGGCTGAAATTGAAAAGAAACGGGCTGAGAGTGTCAATCGCGCCTGGAAGATCATCAGCGTATTCGTTGTGGTATTTCAACTTTTAATGCTGATACTGATGGCTGCGAAACCGGGCGGCCCGTTTAAGACACAGAGGAGAACTATTTACTGTATCTTGTATCTGACTCTTTTCCTGGTTACGGGAATTGCCATGATTCTGAATCGGAATTTTTGGAGAAGGGAAAAGAAAAATTACCATCTGTATCTTCATGCTGAGCTGGTTTACGCGGCATTTATCTGCTTCTGGGGCTGTTGTGTTACTTTGAACGATCAGCTGGGAGGAAATGATTTAAGCGTATTTACATATATGATGCTGTCGGTGGCAGCACTTGGTTTTTTGGAGCCGGTAAAGGCTGGAATTATTTTTATGGCGGCATTTGTCTTTTTAAATATTTGTCTGCCGGGAATCCAGACGATTGAGAATAATATTTTCAGCAATATTATAAACAGTTTTTCGATCGCGGGTATTTCTACGGCTATCTCTTATTCGCTTTACCGGAATAAGGTGATTGTCACAAAGCAGGAGGTGACGATCCGAAAACAGTACGAAGAGATTACCAGGGTAAATGAGATTCTGAGCCATCAGGCCATGGTTGATGAGCTGACGGATATGAATAACCGGCGGTATATGGAGTGGTTTATCGGGGAGAAAATAAAGAAACTGAAAGAGGAATCCGGTATGATCTCGTGTATGATGCTGGATATCGATTATTTTAAGAAGTTTAACGACCGATATGGTCATATTGCTGGAGATGTGTGTCTGAAGAAGATCGCGGAGATTATCCGGGGGTGTTGTCAGGATAATGATGTGGCGGCTATTCGTTTTGGCGGGGAGGAATTTTTTATATGCCTGTTCCGGTGGGACCGGGATGAAGCGGTGGAAATGGCGGAGACAATACGAAAGAGGATCGCTGAATGCCGTTTTAAAATCAATGGTGAGGAAGAAGGCGCGGTTACTATCAGCATTGGTGTCTATACTTGGCATGGGGAAGGTAAGGTGCAGATGGATGATCTGGTCTGTCTATCGGATAAGGCGCTGTATCAGGCGAAGAAGAATGGAAGAAACAGAGTTGAGGTACTGCCATAAAAAGATCTGCCAGGAAACCGGATTAACGGTTTTCTGGCAGATCTTCTTTTTCTGTGGTCTCTCTTCGGATCAAAATGGGAGTGATTGTTTTATGGACCGGTTCCTTCAGGGGAGCTGGTTTTCTTTTTTTGCGTTCATTCATCTGGCTGACAAGGAGACTTACCGCCTCATTGGCTATGCGGTCTATCTGCTGTCCTATTGTGCTGATCGGGATAACCGCTTCCCTGGCAACCGGGGAGTCGTCAAAGCCTATAATATAATAGTCGTCGGGCAGCCTGCCGTATTTACGGACGATTAAGTTTAACAGGATATTGGCATGGGTGTCGTTGGAGACAAATATGCCTTTTCGTATGCCGGTATAAGAGGACTCCAGTTCCTCTAAGATATCTTTTAAATACTGGAGAGAGGAATCGTAGGTGTTTTCTGTTTTGTGGCAGAATATACGGTTTTTTATATTGTTCTCTTTGCAGAAATCCATGAAGCCCTGGATTCGTCCGTAGGCGGGGATGTTCTCCGCGGTCGGTGTATTGATATGGATCAGTATGTCACAGTTATGTCTGGCCAGGAGGCTGGTGGCCTGTATGGCGCCCATGTAATTATCGGTGTTGATGCTGGAGACATACTGGTCTTCCCGTTCTATGGTGACAATGGGAATCTGAAGGTCTGCCAGTTCCCTGGAGGACAGTGTGTGGCTCAGGACAATGAGGCCTTCAATCTTATAGGCCAGAAGCTCCTGAATGTACTGGCGCTCCGTCTCTGCGTTCTCGTGGCCGATGAATACCAGAAACTTGTATCCGTACGTCTCATATGTGGCAAGGATCTGATTCAGCATTTCTGAATAATAGTGCAGATAAAGGTTTGGAATCAGGATACCGACAAATTCTGTCTTGCCGTTGGCAAGGATGCGGGCTACCTTGTTTTCTTTATAGTTGAGCTTTACCAGAGCGTCGGAAATGATCTGCTGGTTCTCAAGCGTGAGGGAATCCGGATTATTAAAGTATCTGGATATCGTTGTCTTGGAAAAATGTGTGTATTGTGCTATATCGTCAAAGGTTATATTCTTTTTTTGTGTCATCTGTGATGCCTCTTTTCAAAATGTAGGGTGTTTTTATAAAAAGGAGTTTTCTTGCCAGTGAAGATTCCTGTGACTGTCTGGAATTTCGCTCCATCCTCTTTATTCAGTATAACAAAAATAGATGAGTGGTTCAAGAGTAATCGGTTAAGTAACCGGTTTTGTGAAGATCGTACAAATTGTGTACGCCGTATTAGGGCAGTTTTACGAAAAGCAGTTTGCACATTGACAAATTGACCAAAAGGGTGTTATGATAAAAACATAAAGTAACCGGTTACTTTACCGGTTACACAAAACAAGGCCGATAAAAATTGCAGCGTTAAAGGAGGAATGAGGATGATGAAAGGTATTGGTACGAAGGCCATTAAAATTGGAGTTATGATGGTGACGGCGGTTCTGATGCTGACGGGGTGCAGATTTGGATTTGCCAGTGATCCGGATGACCCGAATGAGGTGGTACAGGAAGAGCCGATTGACACGTCGGTGGATACGTTTGAATATGACGCGTCTCTGTCGGGTACGAAAATCACGCTTCTGAATTCCAAGGCGGAGATACAGGTGGCTTTGACGAAGATGGCGGAGGAATATGAGAAGAAATCGGGAGTCCACGTGGAGGTTATGCCGGTTACGGATGGGGTTCTCCTTATACCAAGGTTGTCAGCATGTATAACTCGGGGACGCCGCCTACTATGGCAATTCTGGATACTACCGATGTGATCGCGCTGGCTGAGGAAAAAGCGGTTGATCTGACGGGAGAGCCCTGGACTGCGGAGGCGGAAGGTTATTTGACAGAGGTGAATGGAAAGATATATAGCTTCCCTCTCTGTATTGAAGGCCGCGGGCTGATTTATAATCGGTCAGTGATTGAAGAAACGCTGGGAAGGGAATTTGATCCTTTGTCTGTTACGACCATGGATGAGTTTGCGGCACTTCTGGATCGGCTGACGGCGGCCGGCATGAAACGGCCTGTTTCTGTGGCAAAGGAAGACTGGTCTCTGGGAGCGCACCAGCTCCAGTATATCTATGAGACGTATGACGGGACTTCTGAGGGCGCCCAGGTGGTTATCGAGGCGATCAAGGAAGGGACACTGGATTTAAATTCTTATGACCGCATGAATCAGTTTTTAAATATGTTTGATATCTTAAGGGAGTATAACGTGGCGAGAAAGGATCCGCTGGGGGCTGATTATGACGAGATGGCCATCGATCTGGTGGATGGAAAGACTGCTTTCTGGTTTAACGGCAACTGGGCATGGCCGAATCTTTCGGAGGCCGGTGCGGAGAACTCGGATGCGTATGGCTTTCTTCCATACTTTTTGAATAACGATCCTGAGGATTTTGCCAATCGGGAGATCCAGGCGTCTCCGTCTAAACAGATTATGATAGACGGGCGCGTCGTCTCGGATCAGGAGAGGACGGCGGCCAGGGAGTTCTTGAACTGGATTGTATTCAGTGAAATCGGACAGCAGATGATCGTGAAGACGTGTAATCTGATTCCGCCATTTCAGAATAATCCTTATGAACCGGCTGATCCGCTGAGCCGCGATATTTACAACCGGGTTCATGAAGAGAGGGCGTTTAACGCGTCTGCTATCGTTCCAAATGACCACTGGGCGGTTCTGGGAGCATCCATGCAGAAGTACCTGGCGGGCAGAAGCAGCCGGGAGGAACTGATTCAGTCGATTGAGAACTATTGGGAAGAACAGAGATAGGAGAGAGGTGTCCAGGATGAAATCAAAGAGCAAAGGGAAAGATTTCTGTATTTTTGCATTGCCCGGGTTATTCTGCTTTTTTGCAGTTGTGATTGTTCCGTTTATCTACGGCGTCTATTTGACGATGACGGACTGGAATGGCGTTTCGGCTGTGAAGAATTTTATCGGTCTGCAGAATTTTGCCGGGGTTATGAAGGACGGACAGTTCTGGTCGTCTCTGCTTCTGACCTTTAAGTATGTGATCGTGGTGGTGGTATTTGTAAATGTGCTGGCGTTTATGATCGCCTATCTGCTGACAAGAGGGATTAAGGGACAGAACTTTTTCAGGGCCGGATTTTTTACACCGAACCTGATCGGGGGCATCGTTCTCGGGTATATCTGGCAGTTCGTATTTTCAAGAGTATTTGTGGGGATCGGTGATGCTACGGGATGGGGACTGTTTGAGGCTTCCTGGCTTTCGGAACCGACAAAGGCGTTTATCGCACTGGTGATTGTCACGGTGTGGCAGCTGTCCGGATATATGATTCTTATCTATGTGGCCGGTTTTATGGGACTGAGTGATGATGTGATGGAAGCAGCTACGATTGACGGTGCTTCGGGATGGACGAAAATGAAGAGCATTATTATGCCTCTTATGATGTCCTCCATTACCATTTGCCTGTTCCTGACACTGTCCAGGGCATTTATGGTATACGATGTGAACCTTTCCTTAACTGCTGGTGCGCCTTACGGGACGACGGAGATGGCGGCCATGCACGTGTATGAAAAGGCATTTACATCGAGACGGTTTGGTGTGGGCCAGGCGGAGGCGCTGATCCTGTTCGTGATCGTGGCCTGCATCAGCGGCATTCAGGTTTATTTGACCAAGAAGAAGGAGGTGGAAGCATAATGGCGGGAGAGAAAGCAGGAAGCGGTAAGAAGAGAAAGAAATCGGAGCTTGTGGCTACAGCAGGACTGATCGTGATATTTATTCTTTACATGTTCCCATTCTACATGGTGGTGATTAATTCCCTGAAACAGAAACGGGATATTATCAAAAGTCCATTTTCCTGGCTGTATACAATTAAGGGACTGTCGTTTGATAACTTCGTGAAGGCGTTTGTTCAGATGGATTTTTTGAACGCATTTAAGAATTCACTGATTGTTACGGTGTTTGCAACGGCGCTCGTTACGCTGCTGGCGGCTATGCTGGCCTATTATATCGTGCGGAATAACAATGCGATTTCCAGGATTGCCTTTGTTTTGATGGTGGCTTCCATGATTATTCCGTTCCAGGCGATTATGATTCCGTTGGTGAGTATCTATGGCGGTAAGCTGAATGTGCTGAATCACAGGAGTACGCTGGTGTTTATGCATACGGGATTTTCCATGGCGATGTCCGTGTTTATGTTTCATGGGTTTATTAAGGGAAATGTTCCGGTGGCGCTGGAGGAGGCCGCGAATATAGACGGATGTACCCACGTCCAGACATTTTTCAGAATCGTTTTTCCACTGCTGAAGCCGATTATCTCCACGATGGTAATCCTGAATTCACTTGCGTTCTGGAATGATTTCCTGTTGCCGTCTCTGGTGCTGTCGGATAAGAAGCTGCTGACGCTGCCTCTTTCCACTTACAGCTTCTACGGCACGTATTCGGCGGATTACGGCACGATTATGGCGGGACTGCTGTTGTGCGTAATACCGGTGTTAATCCTGTATATTACGCTTCAGAAGCAGATTATCAGCGGCGTGGTGGCTGGAGCAGTAAAATAGATGGTCCTGGTGGACAGAGGACTGCCACAAAAACAGACAAAAGGAGAGGCTGCATACGATGACAACTAATACAATACATATAAAGGCTCCGGGATGCTGGATGAATGATCCGAATGGATTTATTTATTACAAGGGTAAGTACCATATGTTTTACCAGTGCTTTCCCTATGGACCGAGGTGGGGGAGGATGCACTGGGGGCACGCGGTGAGTGAGGACCTGGTGCACTGGGAACATAAAGGAATTGCCTTATTTCCAAGTAAGCGCGGGGACCGGGATGGGTGTTTTTCCGGAAGTGCGGTGGAACAGGACGGGAAATTATATCTGTACTATACCGGTGTCCGTTATCTTTTAGAGGATCCCGAGGACACGAATCTCTGTTTGGATGATCAGTTTGTCTCGGCACAGATGATGATTACATCGGAGGATGGAGTTCATTTTGACAATATAAAGGATAAAAGAGAGATTATTGCTCCAATCGGGGAACGGGAAAGGGGCGATGCAGCTCATACGAGGGACCCTAAGGTGTGGCGCGGTGCGGACGCCTGGTATATGGTGCTGGGGACCCATGGAAATGACGGAAATGGCAGACTGCTCTTTTACCGCAGCGCTGATCTGGAAAGCTGGTCGTATGTGAATGCCGTGTCGAAAAGCGGTTTTGGATGGATGTGGGAGTGCCCGGATTACTATGAGACGAAGGGGGGAAAGGTTCTGTCATTTTCCCCTATGGGATTTTTAAAGGATGGGTATAAAGAAGAGAATCAGAATATCTGCATGGTTGTGGACTTTGAGGAAGAGAGCTGTACCATGACGATGCCGGATCAATACCAATTTCTCGATTATGGTCTGGATCTCTATGCGGCGCAGAGCACGGTGGATCAGGATGGCCGGAGAGTGATGGCTGCATGGGTCCGTATGCCGGAGACGGTGGGCGGTGAATGGATTGGGATGATGTGCAGTCCCAGAGTGGTGGAAGTGGAGGACGGCCATATTTATTTCCGGATGCATCCTGCGGTCAGGAAGGCCTACAGCAGAGCGATTGATACGCCGGAGGAGGCTGCGGAAGCGGGATATCGGGCAGAGGCAGATTTAGAGGATGGTGATGGTATCGATGTCGGCGGATACCGGATTTACCGGAAAGGGAATCGAATCTGTACGGACCGGAGTCTGACTGCGGGAAATGACAGGGAATGCAGAATGCAGTTTGAGACGCCGGAGATGAAGAGGGGCGGCCATGTGGAGATTCTGGTGGATTCCAATCTGATTGAGGTTTTTGTGAATGACGGCGAATACGTTATCTCAAATGCGGTATATGGGATTGGTAATGAGATCGTGTCGGATCGAAAGGTGAAGCTGTTTACGGTAGAATAATACAAAGAGTACAGTGATTATGAAATGTCTGTAAATATTTAGAGATTATAGCGCGTGTTTGGCGAGGAGATATGGTGAGATGGACTACTGTAAGGAATATCAGAAAAGGTTTGACAGGTACTATGACGAGCTGAAATGGCTCTACTGTGAACTATATAAGAATCAGGATGAGGCGTTTGAGCAGCTGTGCGGACAGATGTACCGGTTTTATACGGAGAGGAAGACGGCTCTTAAGACGATGGACCGGGAGCGGGCGAAGGATCCGCAGTGGTATAAAGGAAACCGGATGGTCGGTATGATGATGTATGTGGATGCATTTGCCGGGGATTTAAACGGGGTTTTAAAGCATCTGGACTATATTGAGGAATGCGGGGTCAATTATCTGCATCTGATGCCGCTTCTAGATACGCCGGAGGGCAGGAGCGACGGCGGATACGCGGTCTCTGATTTCCGGAAGGTGAGGCCTGATCTGGGGACTATGGAGGACTTAGAGTGTCTGGCGGAGGAGTGCCATAAACGGGGTGTGAGCATCTGTCTGGACTTTGTGATGAACCACACCTCGGAGGACCACGAATGGGCCAGAAAGGCGAAGGCGGGCGATCCGGAGTATCAGAACCGGTACTTCTTCTACGACAATTACGATCTGCCGGCACAGTTTGAACGGACAGTGCCGGAGGTATTTCCAACTACGGCTCCGGGGAATTTTACCTGGGTGCAGGAGGCGGGAAAATATGTGATGACAACATTTTATCCCTATCAGTGGGATTTGAATTACTGGAATCCGGTTGTACTGAATGAGATGGCCCAAAATATGCTGAACCTGGTGAACCGGGGAATTGATGTAATCCGTATTGATGCGGTTCCCTACATATGGAAACAGCTGGGGACGAACTGCAGGAATCTGCCGCAGGTCCACACCATTGTGCGGATTATGAGAATTATCTGTGAGATTGTGTGTCCGGGGGTCCTTCTGCTCGGAGAGGTGGTAATGGAACCGGATAAGGTGGTTCCGTATTTCGGCAGCGTGGAGAAGCCGGAGTGTCACATGCTTTATAATGTGACGACCATGGCGGCTACCTGGAACAGCGTGGCGACAAGGAATATCCGGCTGCTTCGCCAGCAGATGAATGTGGTGAGCGGGCTGCCGAAGGATTACGTTTTCTTAAATTATCTGCGCTGTCACGACGATATCGGATGGGGACTGGATTATCCGTGGCTGAAGCAGTTCGGAATCGATGAGGTCAGCCATAAAAAGTATTTGAATGATTTTCTGACCGGGCAGTATCCGGGATCGTTTGGACGGGGAGAGTTGTACAATTCAGACCCTGAGTCCGGGGATGCAAGATTGTGCGGAACGACGGCATCGTTATGCGGTATTGAAAAGGCTGCGTTTGAGAAGGACACAGAAGCCCTTGAAAAGGCTGTTAGGCTGGATCTGATGCTTCATGCGTATATGTTGTCGCAGTCGGGGATTCCGTTGATCTACAGCGGCGATGAGATCGGTCAGGAGAATGATTATACCTACCACGAAAATCCCAGGAAATGGGATGACTCCCGTTATCTGCACAGAGGCGATTTCCGGTGGGATCTGGAGAAGAAACGCAGTGTGAAGGGCAGTCTTCAGGAAAAGATTTTCGACGGCATTAGGAAGCTGGAGACGATCCGGGCACAGTATCCGGTTTTCTGCACGGATGCGCGGGTGTGGACCATTGACACGTGGGATGATTCCATCCTGGGGCTGGTGAGAGAGTACGGGGAGGAGAAGGTAATTGCCCTCTTTAATTTCAGTGAATTCGATAAAGTCGCGTGGATTAACGAGGAGGATGGGATGTATACGGATCTGATCTCGGGGAGAGCGATGGAGGCGAAAGGGGTGGAGATACCTGCTTATGGAGTTTACTGGCTTATGAGGGAAAACGGGATTGAGGATAATAAATAATTGATAAAGTAAAAAGGATCTGGAGACGCTGCGTCCCGGATCTTTTTCTTTATTCGTCAAATTCTACAATCACATAGTAGCCTCTGTCGTTGTGCTTGACTTCTTTTACGATTCCGTGGTCGGATTTGATGCGGTCACGGCCGGTATAGCAGCCGGACATGGCAACGGCCGGATCGATGATATAGCTGTAGCTGCTGGTTCCTTCCCTCTCGATAATGGATACTTCATCACCCGCCTTGACGAGTCCGGGGCGCTCCATCTTAAATTCGATTGTTCTCACAATGAATCACCTCCTGATTAATCCGCTTAGCAAGGTACTTCACGGGCTTAGTGGATTAGCTTATTTTATTTCTGCGGGTGAAGTCCTGGGTATTATGTGTGGCTGGCTATCTGGCGACGGCCGCGAGAGCCAAATATCCCGCAGTTTGATACAAAGGCTCTGACTTCGACATCTATTATAAGACTGATATGAAAAAATGTAAAGAAAGGAAAAACGAAAGAAAATCTTACGTTTTATTATAATACAATATTAAATTATTGAATATCAATAAATAAATATTGAAATTTAATATATACTATGGTATGTTACAGGAAAGAGAAGTAATGGATGAAGAATTGCGATAATAAGAAGGAGGAAGTTTGATGAGTGGGAAGATTCTGGAGGAAGAGAGTAAAATGGTGATAATTGAAAGTCAGGAGGGAGCTGGTAATCAGAAGATAGCTGGACATCAGGTAAAACCTGAGAAGCAAAACGGAGACCGCGATCAGATAATACAGGAGAAAGATGATATAAAAGAAGATGATTTAAAAAAAGATATAAAAGATGAGATAAAAAAAGATATGAAAAAGGAGATAAAAGAAGCGCCTGTTCCGGCCTGGAGGAGGGGAAAGCAGGAGGTTATCACACAGAACTTTCCAATATTTATGGGTGTGGCTCTGGCATTTGGAATACTGTATACATTTTGTATGTATAAGAATTCCAGTGGAATTACGTATCCATTTATGGTTGGGGGAATTTATGGTGTGCTGGCCTGGATGCTCAGGAGGCTTTCGGTAGAGTGGAAACGGGGATCATGTTTTTTGATCGTTACTGCTGTTTTGCTGGGGATCGCGGTCTGCAGGACTGCGGATCCGCTGCTCATTCTGCTGATTAAGACGGCTGAATTTTTGCTGGTGGTTATTTTTGTGATTCACCAGTTTTATGAAGACAGGGAGTGGAGTATCGGTAAGTATTTATCTTCTATGGCAGTCTATCTTTGTTGTGTGATTGCGGCAGTTGTCTATCCGTTTTTTCAGGGGAACGAATTTTTTAAGAAGGTAAATTTGAAAAAGTACAGAACGGCATCACGGGTGCTCATGGGGCTGGCGGCAGCGCTGCCGATCCTGCTGGTGGCCGGATTTCTTCTGGGGCGGGCGGATGTAGTGTTTGGCTCCATGGTGGTTCACTGGATGGAGACGGTTCTGAATGTATGGACTATTCTCATTATGGTCTCCATGACTGCTTTTGGGGCATTTGGAGTCTATTGCCTGATCTGCGGAGCCTGTATGGACCAGATCTCCGGGGAAGAAAAGACGATGAGAACTCACGAACCGGTTACCGCTATTACGTGCATGAGCGCCGTTGCTCTGCTGTATCTGTTCTTTAGCGGGATACAGGTCATTTACCTTTTTCTCGGAAAAGGCAGTCTGCCGGAGGGTGTGACGTACTCTTCCTACGCGCGGCAGGGATTCTTTCAGCTTCTGTTTGTGGCTGTGATGAATCTGGTTATGGTGCTTATGAACCTGAAGTTTTTTAAGAGAAGCCGTTTCTTAAATGGCGTTCTGACTGTCATCTGCGGATGTACGTATGTGATGATCGCATCTGCGGCATACCGGATGGCTTTGTATGTCGGGGAGTATCACCTGACGTATCTGCGGGTTCTGGTGCTGTGGTTCCTGCTGTTGCTGGCGTGTATGATGGCTGGTGTGGTTATTTTGATCTATAGGAACCAATTTCCGCTGTTTGGATGGTGTCTTGTGATGGTATCTGTATTTTTTGTGGGATTTTCGTATATGAGACCGGACCGGGTGATTGCGGACTATAATGCAGCTCATGTGGGTGAATGGTCTGACAGCGATTTTACGTATATGACGCAGGCGCTTTCGGCGGACGCAGTGCCTGCAGTGCTTGAGGCGCTTGAAGATAATGCGGTTCTCGGACGGTTTTATTCCGGCGGGAGAACGGAATTTTTAACGGAGTATTACAGGTGGGTTATTTCTAAGAACTATCAGGTGGGGGCTGCGGACTTCAGGACATGGAATCTTTCGTTTGAAGAGGCAAAACAATCGTTCAGAAATGGGGGGATGGAATAATGGCTGATTTGGCAGGGCAACTTTTTGGAAGTATCATACTGTTGGGGCTGCTGTTTCTGTTTTTTATAGTTCCGATTATTCTGACTTTCATGAATTTATATTTTATTCTTGCAGAACCGGGGAAATTTAAAAATGCGGCGGAGGTGCTTACATGGATTCTGGGACCGCTGTTTTCTGCTATACTGTATGATTATATGGGAATCGGAGGCGAGTGGCAGGAGCAGCTGTTTGCCAGTGACTCTGCGATCCATACTCCTGTGTCGGAGCACTATGTGGTTACAGTTCTTGTTCTGGTTTCGCTGGGGCTTTTGGGATATTTTCTGCTAAAGCTGGCGTCTAAAAGACTGCCGCCGCTGGTTAAGATTTTGAGTATATCATTTTTGTATATTGGATGCGCGGTCTGTGTGATGTGGATTATCCAGGTACTGGGGCGGGCGGAGGAATTATCTGTTTATCTCGCTGTATTTCCTCTGAATGTGATTCTGTTGTCAGCTTCTGTGGTGAAGACTCTGTTAAAGGAACAGAAGGAAGAGGATGAGGGAAAAGATTTCGAAAAGTTGACGGGATTGCGGCGCCTGTTGGTAAAGAGCAGCTGCTGGCCGGCGCTGGCATTTCTCATGGTGTGGCCGGTGCTGGGAATCTGTATTGCGGTTCTCGTGCTGTTTGGGCAGGAGCCATCCGCCGCAGTGAAGGCATTTACAGAGACAAGCGACTGGATGCTGTCACAGCGGATATCACCGCCGACAGTTTACAGCGATGGCCATTATCTCTGTACGGTGGCGGCCGGGGGACATGAGAAACTGGTGAAACCTAAACGGATGGGAGTCCGGCATGGGCATCGGATCGTGGTGAACCGGCAGCTGTGTGTGGCAAATGCATTTGAGCAGGTGCTTGAGGAGCGTACACCGCGTTTTCACCGCTTCGTGCGCCATGTGTATGATACGTATGGGTATCCGGTGGCAAAGCATATCAGGACGCCTCTGGCGGCGGATATTACATATCTGGTGATGAAGCCCCTGGAATGGATCTTTCTTCTGGTTCTCTATCTGACGGACAGAAAGCCGGAGGACCGGATTGCAAAGCAATACCTGTAACAGCGTGAGGATTTGACATTTCACCATTGATCTGCTAATCTGGAAGAAAACTGTAACAGAAAACTATCTGGAGGATGGAGATGGAGAAGTATCTGCTGGACCGATTAATGGAATATGGGGAATCTGACGCCTATCCGTTTCATATGCCGGGGCATAAGAGGCAGGCGGGGGCCGGATTTGCAGTGGATTTTCCAAATCCGTTTTCTGTGGATATTACCGAGATTGAGGGATTTGATAATCTCCACCACCCGGAAGGGATTCTGAAGGAATCTATGGAGTGGGCAGGAAATGTCTATGGGGCGGACCGGACGTATTATCTTGTGAATGGAAGCAGCTGCGGTATTTTGAGCGCGGTCTGCGGCTCTGTTTCCCATGGAGGCACTATTCTCATGAGCCGGAACTGCCATAAATCGGCGTATCATGGCGTGTATTTGGGTCATTTGAGGGCGGAATATATTTATCCACAGACGATCCCGGAATTTGGGATTCAGGGTGGATTATCACCGGAGGATGTGCGGCGGCTGTTGATAACCCATCCGGAGACGGAGGCTGTGCTGGTGGTATCTCCCACGTATGACGGTATTGTCTCGGATATCGGTGCAATTGCGAAAATCGTCCATGAGTGGGGGATTCCACTGATTGTGGATGAGGCTCACGGGGCGCATTTCCCCTTTGGAGGGGAGGCGGGATTCCCGGTTTCTGCGCTGGAACTGGGAGCGGATGTGGTGATACAGAGTCTCCATAAGACGCTGCCTTCTCTGACTCAGACCGCGGTCATGCATGTGAAAGCGGGATTTGCGGATGTCAGCAGGATTGACCGGTATGTACACATGTTCCAGAGCAGCAGCCCGTCGTATGTGTTGATGGCCGCTATTGAAAATTGTATCCGATGGATGGATGAAGCGGGAAGAGATGAGATGAAGGCCTTTAGCGGCAGGATTGACCGTATCCGGCGGCGAATGGGGGAGATGGAGTGTCTGGCTCTTCTTGGCGGAGTGAAAGGACGGTGCCAGGTCTTTGATGTGGATAAGTCTAAAATTGTGGTTTCTGTTGGAAGCAGCGGTCTGACCGGGCCGGAGCTTACGGAACTGCTTCGGAACAGATACCATCTGGAAATGGAAATGTGCGGATCGGATTATGTGACGGCGATTACTACGGTGGCTGATACGGATGAAGGTCTGGACCGGTTATGCTGGGCTTTCCTGGAGATCGATCATGAGCGGAGGGGGGATGCGGGAGACTGCGGGACTGCCGCATCAGGCCTTTCGGGGATAAACGGGGATAACACAGGGGAAAGAGACCGTGGAATTGTGGATAACGGGATGGAAAAGGAACGCGGTTGTGGATGGCCGGAGATTGCTATGACGATCGCACAGGCAATGGACTCTCCGGGGCGGTCTGTCCCTCTCGATGCGTGTGAGGGAATGGTATCCGGGGAGTTTATCTACATCTATCCGCCGGGAATTCCGATTGTGGCGCCGGGAGAAGTATTAAAACCGGAATTGGTGGAGATGATCCGGCAGTATAAGCGCAAGGGCCTTCCGGTCCAGGGAACGGCGGATCCGGAGGTGGAGGAGGTTTTGACGGCAGCAGGAGCGGACTGAAAGCGCGGATAAAAGGGAGCGGAGAATTAGATACTATTATTATTAGAAAAAACTGAGGAATGAAACATGGGAAAGATTTTTTATGTGATGGGAAAAAGCGCATCCGGGAAGGATACGATTTATAAAGAACTGCGGGAACGGATACCGGAATTAAAGACGGTGGTCCTTTATACGACAAGGCCGATCCGGGATGGGGAGACGGAAGGGGTGGAATACCATTTTACGACGGTGGAACGGCTGGATGACTTCCGCAGGGAGAAAAGGCTGATTGAGGAACGGACGTATCAGACAGTGTATGGACCGTGGAGTTATTTTACCGTGGATGACGGGCAGATCTGTCTGGATGACAGGGATTCTTATCTGATGATCGGAACGCTGGAGTCTTATGAGAAGATGAGAGAGTATTTCGGTGAAAATGGGCTGGTTCCTGTCTACATCGAGGTGGATGACGGCGTGAGGCTGGAACGTGCGCTGGAGCGGGAAAAGGGACAGAAGGAACCGAAGTATAAGGAACTCTGCCGGAGATTTCTGGCGGATGAAGAGGATTTTAAGGAAGAAAACCTGGTAAGATGCGGAATTGACAGGAGATACAGGAATGATGATCTGAGAGCATGCCTGGAGGAGATCTGCAGGGATATGAAGGCGGTTATGGAACAGGGGGCGGGCAGCAGGGAGTAAGCTGCCCGCATTTGCTGATGTTTGCCGATATTTGCCGATGTTCGGATGTTTGTTTGAATATTGGAGTTTGGAGATTGGAGAGAGGGAAAACAGATGGGTTTTTCTTCTCTTTTTTTCGGATAAATTATGGGGATGCAGCGGCGCTTGAGCCGGCGTTTACATTTTGATAAAGTTTTTTGCAGTGCGATATGGTAGAATGGTGAATAAAAGAAAAAAGGGATGAGACGGCAGATGAAGAACAGGATTTTAGTGGTGGAAGATGAACGGGCAATTTCGGATTTGATCTGCATGAATTTACAGGCAGCAGGATATCTGACCGGAGCGGTCTACGATGGGGACGCCGTGGAGAGATACGTAAATGAGGAGCCGCCGTTTGATCTTGCGCTGGTGGATGTTATGCTGCCTGGAAAGGACGGATTTACACTGATGGACTTCATGAAACGGAGGGAAATCCCGGTGATTTATCTGACAGCCAGGTCGGATATCACCTCAAAGGTTTATGGACTCCGGATGGGGGCCGAGGATTATATGGTAAAACCGTTTGAGATTATGGAACTTCTGGTGCGCGTGGAGAAGGTTCTGGAGCGCAGCGGAAAGCGCTGTAAGGAAATCAGAATTGGTGATGTGACGATCGATCTGGCGGGGCATAAAGTGTATGCCGGGGAAACGATTGTGGGATTAAAGCCTATGGAGTATGATCTGCTGCTGTTCCTGGCACAGAATAAAAATGTGGCGTTCAGCAGGGATCAGCTGCTGGACAGAATATGGGGAAGTGATTTCTTCGGGGAGACGAGGACGGTGGATGTCCATATTGCTCAGCTGAGGAAGAAACTGAACCTGGAACAGACGATCAGGACAATACCGAAACTGGGATACCGGCTGGAGGACAATACATGAAACTGTGGAAAAAACTCACGGTCCTGTTTCTTTTATTTCTCATTTCTTCTCTGGCCGTATGCGGCGCCATTACCCTTTACCATACCAGAAAAATTAATATCGACAGGACGGTTTCCAATTATAAACGGCAGCTGGAGGCGGTCTCCTATACGTTTGACCAGTTTGGAGCCAGACAGGAGTTTGAGGAAATGAGTGAAACTGTCCGGAATGCCTATCTTCAGTTTGAGTTTAAGAAGTGCTGCGGTGCGGGATATGCGCTTTTGAAGGATGGCGGCACGGTTATTAATCTAACGGATTATGATATTGTGAATCCGGATGAACTGGCTGAGAACGGCATGGTTCAAAGCGTTGAGAAAAAGAAAATCCTGATTCTCAAAAAGGTTCTGCAGGAAATCGAAGGATATGAGATTGTCTCGATTCAGGATATTACGGACACGTACAGGGAGACTGAGAGGCAGCTTGGATTGTATCTGCTCATCTATTTGGCTGTTTCGGCAGCGGCAGCGGTCTGTGTCGCAATGATGGTGAAGCGGCTTCTTAAGCCCCTTAAGGAGCTGGAACAGGCGGCAGGACAGCTCAGCGGCGGAAATTTAAAGGAACGTGTGGAGGTCAGGAGCGGTGATGAGGTAGGGGAGCTGGGGGCTGCATTTAACCGGATGGCATCTGAAATTGAACATCAGGTGGATGATTTAAAGCTTCTTCTGGGCGCGCTGAACCATGAAATTAAGACACCGATGACCTCTATTATCGGATATTCGGAGAGTCTGATTCATGTAAAGCTTCCGGAGGAACAGCGCCGGACCGCGCTTAACTACATTTATCAGGAGGGGAAGCGGCTGGAGAGTCTCTCTGGAAAGATGATGAGCCTTCTGGGGCTGTATGAGGAGGGGGCGTATGAATTTACATGGATTCCGGCCGAAGCGCTGTTCCAGTGTGTTGAAGAGATGGAAAAAACGTGTGCTAAGGCGCACGGCGTCACTCTTAAGACGGAGTGCCGGGGAAAATGGAACTACCTCGTGGATCCGGTGCTGATGGAGAGTCTGATCGGGAATCTGGTTCAGAATGGGATTCGGGCCTCCGGGCCGGGGGACACGGTTATTATGCGGGATACGGAAGACGGGATGGAGGTTCAGGATTTTGGAAGAGGAATCCCGGAGAGCGAAATCGCCAATATTACGAAGGCATTTTACATGGTGGATAAATCGAGAAGCAGAAAGGAAGGCGGCGCTGGACTGGGGCTTGCCATCTGCGGACAGATTGCGAAGCTGCATCATGCCAGGCTTGAGATTAGGAGCCGCGAGGGGGAGGGGACTGTCGTTCGGATCCATTTTGAGGATGATTACAAAACGTTTACAGGCCGATGAATACTTTGCATTGAGGATTGTTTATGATAGGAGAAGAGGAGGAAACGGTGCGAAGCATCAGATAAAAAAGGAGGATTCGGATGAAACGACAGATCATACTGGTAATGACAGCGGCGCTTTTTCTCGCCGGATGCGGCAGGGCGACAGAGCCGGTGGTGATTGTTCCAAGGGCTGTGGCGGAGAGCCACCAGTCTGCTCTTGCTGCGGGACAGGAAAATCAGGATAATACAACAATGAGGGAACAGCTTCATTTGCCGGAACGGTATCAGGCGTCTTTTGAAGAAGGCGGTTTAAGCTTTTTCGCGGATGCGGAAATATCAATTCCTGATGTGACTTCAATCTCGGTGAAGAAAACGGAAGCGGATTATTACTCGATGGAGGAGTATGAGCGGATCAAGGAGTATTTTCGGGACAAGGAAAAAATCGCATGGGGGGAAGAGACGGACCATTCTGCGGTCGAAGGTCTGAAGGCTTCAGGCAGCAGGGCTCTCGTGGAGGGCAAGGAGTATTTCATCTCCTATTATTGGAACGGTGATGGGAAAAATGAGGACTATGCCTACAGCAACAGTATATCAGAGGGGGTAGGCGCGGCATTTAAAGAAATCTATGATTATGACACTATACCGCAGGAACTTCAGTCTGAGGAGGAGTGGGCGAAGATGCGGAATGAGGCGGAAACTCTGATGGGGAATCTGGGATATGGAAAGATGAAGCTGGTCTCTGAGAAATGGATCGAAGGGACGCGTTCAAAACCGGACGACTCCTGGGAAGAACCGACGTATATGCGTGTGTTTGGTTTTTCACTGGCGCCGGATGGAATTGGCGCACCGGCCTACCATCAGGTAAAAAGGCAGGACGGCTACGCTGGATATCAGCAGTATGCGACGCTTACCTATACCCAGGATGGAAGCTTAAGCGGAATTACTCTGGAGGACAAGGAACAGATCATCGGAGATTCGAAGGAGCGCGTATTTTTGCTGCCGTTCTCTGAGGTGGCGTCGATCTTTGAATCGGTGGAAAAGAGCAGCTATGAAGACTATTTTCTGTACGGCGGCGCTTTTGCCGATGAGCGGAAGGTGACGCTTTGGGTGAAAGAGGCACGACTTGGATATATGGGGATTCACGACGTGAGAAACAGGGAACGGGAGAAGGAAGGGAAGATGATACCCGTGTGGGATTTCCTGGGAAGTGTGTCTGTTGAGTATTTTAAGGAGGGGAAATCGGTAGGGAAGGAGACTTACAGTCAGCCGGATCTTTCGCTTATGACAATCAATGCAATGGATGGAAGCGTCATGGAGCGGAGAGATATGGGGAAGTAAACGTAACAGTTCAGGCGGGGATGTCTGACTGTTAAAAAACAGACGGAAATGGGAATGTGGTTCTGGACAGATCAGGGGATTGCGTGTAGTATTAAGGTAATTATTATACGGATCAGGAGGAGAGGGACAAAAATCATGGGAAGTATCTTTATTCAGTTTCCAAAGGGAAAAAGGAAGGCGCTGACTTTAAGCTATGACGACGGAGTGGAACAGGATATCCGTCTGATCGAAATCATGAAGCAGCATGGATTAAAGGGGACATTTAACTTAAACAGCGGGCTTTATGCGGAAGAGGGTACGGTATACCCGCTGGGTACGGTGCACAGAAGGATGACGGAAAAGGCGGTGACGGAGGTCTACGGCGGCAGCGGTATGGAGGTGGCGGTTCATGGGCTGACACATCCGTTTCTGGAGCAGCTTCCGGTGAATCTCTGTACGGCGGAGGTGATGAAGGACCGGGAGAATCTGGAGCGGCAGTTTCATACAATTGTCAGGGGTATGGCTTATCCCTTCGGTACTACCAGTGACAGGGTGGTCGATACGCTTGTGCAGGCGGGAATCGCCTATGCGAGAACAACGGTTTCGACATGGGATTTCCGGCTTCCGTCCGACTGGCTCCGTCTGACGGCCACGTGCCATCACCGGGATGAGCGTCTGATGGAGCTGGCGGAAAAATTTGTGGAGGAGACGCCAAAGTACGGCTCCTGGCTGTTCTATCTCTGGGGACACAGCTATGAGTTTGAGGCGGATGGGAACTGGGATGTGATTGAGAGATTTGCTGCGTACACCGGAAACCGGAATGAGATCTGGTATGCGACAAACCTGGAGCTGTATGATTACATGACGGCGTACGACCGGCTGCAGTTCAGCGCGGATGGGTCTATGGTGTGGAATCCTGCCGCAGTGGACGTATATTTTGAGAAGGACGGGATTTCTTACCGGGTGAAGGCTGGTGAGAGGATGGAACTGAATTAAATGCTTAAGACGGCTGCCGGATGGGGCCGTCTGTTTCTTTTTGTGCGGGAAATGACAGGAGACGCCCTCTTATGGGAATTACCAGCACTTATTTCTTGTGAGTATGAATTTTATATGCTATAATAAATCCGTATATTTTGAGACGGAGGTGCCCCAATGCCAGGATTTAACGATATAATCGGTCATGAGATGATAAAGGAACATTTTAAGAAGGCTATAGAGACAAATCATGTATCTCATGCGTATATTCTGACAGGTGAGGCAGGAATGGGACGTAAGTCGCTGGCGAATGCATTTGCCATGACGCTTCTCTGTGAAAAGGGGAAGAAGGAACCGTGTATGCAGTGCCATGCCTGCAAGCAGGTGATGAGCGGCAACCATCCGGACTTGATTTTTGTAAATCATGAAAAGCCGAACAGCATCGGCGTTGACGATATCAGGGAACAGATTAATGATACAATCATGGTACGGCCCTACAGCAGCTATTATAAGATCTACATCGTGGATGAAGCGGAAAAGATGACGGCGCAGGCGCAGAATGCCCTGCTTAAGACCATCGAGGAACCGCCGTCCTATGCGATTATCATGCTGCTGACTACGAATCAGGAGGCATTTCTGCCGACGATTCTCTCCAGATGCGTGCAGTTAAAGCTGAAGCCGCTTCAGGACAGCGTGGTCAGGACGTATCTGATGGAATCTCTGGGGATTCCCGAGGTGAAGGCGGAGATTTACGCCGCGTTTGCGAGAGGAAATCTGGGAAAGGCGATCCATCTGGCCTCTTCGGAGGATTTTCAGCTGATGTATACCGAGCTTCTCCATATGCTGAAGCATTTGAAGGATATGGATATTACGGAGCTTCTGGACTATATCAAGAAGCTGAAGGATGAGAGTCTGGACATCTACGACTGCCTCGATTTTATGCAGCTATGGTACCGGGATGTGCTGATGTATAAGGTGACACAGGATATTAATCTTCTGGTGTTTAAGGAAGAATATAATACAATTAAGGAAATGAGCGCCTCCAGCGCCTACGATGGGATTGAAAAGATTCTCCAGTCCATTGATAAGGCGGGGATCAGGCTGAATGCCAATGTGAACATGGAACTGGCCATGGAGCTCATGTTACTGGTAATGAAGGAGAACTGATTGATGATAAAAGTGATTGGTGTAAGATTCCGCAATGCGGGGAAGATCTATTATTTCGATCCGGCCGGCAGGGAGATTCATACGGGTGACCACGTGATTGTGGAGACGGCGAGAGGGATTGAATACGGTTATGTAGTGCTGGGAAGCAGAGAGGTACCGGATGACAAGGTTGTCCAGCCGCTTAAGTCTGTGATCCGGATGGCGACAAGAGAAGACGAGGATGTGGAGTTAAAAAACCACGAGAAGGAAAGGGAAGCGTTCCGGATCTGTAAGGAAAAGATCAGGAAACATGGGCTTCAGATGAAGCTGATCGATGCGGAATATACATTCGACAATAACAAGGTGCTGTTTTACTTTACCGCTGATGGAAGAATCGATTTCCGCGAACTGGTGAAGGATCTGGCATCGGTATTTAAAACGAGAATCGAGCTTCGTCAGGTCGGCGTCAGAGACGAGACGAAGATTGTGGGAGGAATCGGTATCTGCGGCAGGCCGCTGTGCTGCCACTCTTACTTATCGGAGTTTATCCCTGTTTCAATCAAGATGGCGAAGGAGCAGAATCTGTCGCTGAATCCGACGAAGATATCCGGTGTCTGCGGAAGGCTCATGTGCTGTCTGAAGAATGAGGAAGAGACGTACGAGGACTTAAACAGCAAGCTTCCGAATGTGGGGGATTATGTGACCACGGACGACGGTCTGAAGGGTGAGGTTCACTCGGTCAGCGTGCTTCGTCAGCTGGTGAAGGTCATCGTCATCACAAAGGATGAGAAGGAAATCAGAGAATACCGTGTGGATCAGCTGAAGTTTAAACCGAGGCGGCGCAAGGATAAAGGCTCTGTAGCGGATGCAGAGCTGAAGGCTCTGGAAGCCCTTGAGAAGAAGGAAGGGAAATCCAAGTTAGATGATAATTGAGCTTAAGGATGAAGAACGGCTTGATGATTTACAGAGAAACGGCTATCAGATCATACAGAAGAAGGACGGGTTCTGCTTCGGTATGGACGCGGTGCTTTTATCCGGTTTCGCGGCGGTGAAGCCGGGGGAAAAAGCGATCGATCTGGGAACCGGGACGGGAATTATCCCGATTCTTCTGGAAGCGAAATATGAAGGCGAACATTATACGGGACTGGAGATTCAGGATGAGGTGGCGGAGATGGCCGCGCGCAGTGTGGCGCTCAATCACCTGGAAGAGAAGGTCTCGATCGTAAAGGGCGATATCAAGGAAGCCAGCCGGCTGTTTGGCGCGGCTTCCTTTGACGTGGTGACCTCGAATCCGCCCTATATGAACGATGCCCATGGACTTAAAAATCCCGATCTGCCCAAGGCGATCGCCCGCCATGAGGTGCTCTGTACGCTGGACGATGTGGCGAGGGAGGCGGCGAAGCTTCTGCGGCCGGGCGGGCGCTTCTACATGGTGCACCGGCCTCACCGCCTGATAGAAATTATTACGGCGCTGACGAAGTATAAGCTGGAGCCGAAGCGGATGAAGATGGTCCATCCATTTGTGGACAAAGAGGCCAATATGGTCCTGATAGAAGCCGTGCGCGGCGGTAAATCCATGATTAAGGTGGAGGCGCCGATTGTGGTATATCGGGAGCCGGGGGTGTATACGCAGGAGATTTATGATATTTACGGGTATTGAGAAAATGATCATTATGGTTGTTAGACGGACAGGACTGATTCCTACAAAGGCAGTCCTGTTTATTTTTTTGCCGTTATTATCTGTAAATAGTATTTTTAGTTTCCAATTTTGGATAAAGATTATGAATTTTGGGATTGGAGTAAGAATAATGAATGCTTATAATTAAGCCATAACAATTCAGGAGGTTGATAGGATTATGAAATTAAAAAAGTGTGCATCTCTGGTAATGGTAGCGGCAATGGTATTGGGGACATTAAGTGGGTGTGGAAGTACAGGGGGTACGGCAAAGAGCAGCGAGTCAGGTTCCGCGGATACGACGGCGGAAAGCTCACAGGAGAGTAAGGAAAGCAAGGAGAAGCAGTCAGGCGGTAATTTAGTGGTCTATTCTGCTTGTAATGATCAGATCCTTAACACGCTGATCCCGTTATTTGAAGAGGAGACAGGCATCAAAGTAGAGCTTCTGGCTGGCGGTACCAGCGAAATGTTAAAGAGAATCCAGTCGGAATCGGTTAATCCATACTGCGACGTGATGCTCGGAGGAACAGAATCCATGTTCTATGATTTTATGGATTATTTTGAGGAATACACCTCGGTAAATGATGAGTTCATGCTGGATGGCCACCACTGTGTACAGGGAAAACTGACTCCTATCAATATGGATTCTGCGGTAATTATGTGGAATAAGAATCTGATCGGAGATATCCAGGTAAACAGCTACAAGGATTTTTTAAATCCAGAGCTTAAAGGGAAAATCGCTCTTCCGGATCCGGCCAGCTCCGGAAATGGAGTCAGCACGATTGCAGACATGGCATGGATCTACAATGACCATGAATGGGAAGGTGAGGCAGGCTGGAACTTTGTAACAGATTTCATTAAGCAGCTGGATGGCAAGGTGGCAGCCAGCTCGGGCAATGCTCACAAGAGTGTGGCAGACGGAGAGAATACGGTGACGGTTACTTATGAAGGAGCTGCTTTTGCTTATTTGAAGGATGGCGCCGATGTAGCAATCTCCTATCCTTCGGAGGGAGTTATTCCGGGGCAGGCGGTTTCTGCAATCATAAAGGACTGCAAAAATCAGGAGAATGCCAAGATATTTATTGATTTTGTGACGAGCGCGGAGGTTCAGGATTTATTTGGTACGGAGTTTATGAGCCGCCCTGTAAGAGAGGGCGCAAAAGTGGCTGATTTTATTCCTGACGCTGACAGCATTACCTATATTGAGCGTGATCCAAACGAGATTGCGGAACATAAAGCTAATGTTATTGATACGTTTAATGAGATTTTCGCAGAGGTGCAGTAATAGATGAGCGTAGAGATTACATTTCATGAATTAGTAAAAAAGTATGGGCAGAATACCGTGATTCCCAAACTGGATCTGAAAATCAGAAAGGGTGAATTTTTCACCCTTCTGGGCCCATCGGGATGCGGAAAAACAACGCTTCTGCGTATGGTAGCCGGATTTAACAGTATTGAAGGCGGCACAATTTCCTTTAATGACCGGGTGATTAATGATCTAGACGCCGGCAAGCGTAATATAGGCATGGTATTTCAGAATTATGCGGTCTTTCCCCATCTGACGGTAGCTGGGAATGTCCGGTTTGGCCTGGATAATCGTAAAGTTTCAAAGGCGGAGGCACAGAAGCGGGTAGAGGAAGTTCTTAAGGTTGTAAAAATTGATAATTTGAAAGACCGGCTTCCACAGAATATGTCCGGCGGCCAGCAGCAGAGAATTGCACTGGCACGCGCAATTGTAATCGAGCCGGATGTCCTGTTAATGGATGAGCCCCTTTCCAATCTGGATGCAAAGCTGCGGGTGGAGATGCGGGATGTCATTAAGGAACTGCAGCATAAGGTAGGTATAACAACAATCTATGTAACCCATGACCAGGAAGAAGCCATGGCTGTCTCTGACCGGATCGCCGTTATGAAGGACGGGGTGATCCAGCAGGTAGGCAGACCGCGCAGCATCTATCACCGGCCAGCCAACATTTTTGTTGCGACCTTTATTGGAAGCTCCAATATAATTCATGGCCGTCTTTTGCGGGGGGATTTTGGATATCGGATACAAATTGGAGAATATGTAAATCCTATAGAGGGAATCGAAGAGCAGAAGGTTAAGGACGAGGCGGTTTTAGTTTCCATCAGACCGGAAGATTTCGTAATCAGCAAAGATCAGAGCGGGCTGAAAGGGCGTGTGATATCCAGCGTATTTTTAGGGAACTCCACAAGGTATGATATTGAACTGGAAACAGGGGATGTCGTGATGCTGATGGAGGAGTCCACGGAGACGGATCATCTGATTCCTGACAGCAAAGTGTACTTAAAGGTAAAAACTGAAAAAATCAATGTCTATGACAGGGAAGGAAATGTCAATTATTCGAAAGGAGTCGTGAGCGAACTTGAGTAGAAGAAAAAATCTGGATATTTGGACCGTAGTCACGCTTCTGGTATGGTGTCTCTATATTCTGTTCATGTTCTTTCCTCTGTTTAATCTGTTTAAATCCAGTGTGGTAGATCCTCAGACGGGGACATTTACCATGGCCTACTTTCAACGGTTCTTCAGTAAAAAGTATTATATGAATACGATTGGAAACAGCTTTAAGGTAACCTTATGTGTGACGGTTCTGGCTGTGGTCATAGCCACGCCTCTTGCTTATGTTATAACGACGATAAAAATTAAGGGGGCCGAGTGGATCCGGGTTCTGATTCTTATTTCTTCGATGTCTGCGCCCTTTATCGGTGCTTATTCCTGGATTTTAATGTTCGGAAGAAACGGAAGCTTCACCAATCTGTTTAAACATGTATTTGGGATTCAGGTGCCGGATATTTATGGGTTTAAGGGAATTGTGGTGGTGCTGACCTTACAATTGATACCGCTGGTCTTTACTTACGTGTCCGGAGCGCTTAAGAACATGGATAACTCCCTTTTGGAGGCGGCCGAGAGCATGAATTGTACCGGCATAAGAAAGATGTGCAAAGTTACGATTCCGCTGATTCTTCCGACTATACTGGCAGCAGCAATTCTGGTATTCATGCGGGCACTTGCAGACTTTGGTACGCCTATGCTGATTGGCGAGGGGTATAAGACGATTCCTGTATTAGTCTACAATGAGTTTATGGGGGAAAATGGCGGCGATGTCGGCTTCGCATCCGCAATCAGCATTATGACAATCCTTTTTACCACAGCGGCATTTCTGCTTCAGAAGGTGGTTTCCAAGAAACTGTCATACAGCCAGGGCGCATTAAATCCGATTCAGGCAGAAAAAGCGGCAGGAATTAAAAATGCAGCAGCTCACATATTTGTGTATGCGTATCTGCTGATCGCCCTTCTTCCGCAATTCTGCATCATAGAGACATCTTTCCGCAATACGGAAGGCATCGTCTTTAAAGCAGGCCATTCGCTGGGAAGCTATGTCTCGGCTTTTTCGAAAATGGGGCTTGCCATACGGAATTCTCTGACGCTGGGTATGATTGCTCTGGTATTTATTGTTTTTCTTTCCGTTCTGATCGCATATGTGACGGTCAGAAGGCCGGGGATTCTGACTGGGGGTCTGGATATAGCAACCATGTTTCCGTACATTGTTCCGGGTTCCGTACTTGGTATTTCCCTGATTACCGCGTTTAATCAAAAACCGCTGATGATCGCAGGAACGGCGGCCATTATTGTGGTGGCGTTTACAATTAAGCGAATGCCATATACCATCCGCTCCAGCGCTGCAATCCTGAGGCAGACGGGAATCAGCGTGGAAGAGGCGTCGCTCAGTCTGGGCGCTTCCAAAATAAAAACATTTTTCCGGGTAACGCTGCCGATGATGGGAGCCGGTGTCATATCGGGAGCCATTATGAGCTGGATAACGATTATCACAGAATTAAGTTCTTCTATCCTGCTGTATACAGGCAAGACAAAGACAATGACGATTGCCATATATTCGGAGGTTATTCGCGGAAATTACGGTATTGCGGCGGCGTTGTCCACCATCTTGACAGTAATTACAATATGTTCTATCTTTATATTATTTAAGGTAACCGGCACAAGAGAGATATCGATGTAACAGGAATACAACAACGGGAGAACGCAGATGACTGGATCAGGAGCTGGTAAAGGGTTTGAGTATAATATACGAAAGAATTTTCTGATAACGGCTATTATACCACTTGCCGTTTTACTGGCTCTTTTTATTCTGTTTATTGGATTCTTCAATGAGATCTCTATCCGTGGAAGGACGGAAAGGGCGGCGGAGAATGTCCGGCAGAAGATTCAGCAGATGGATCACTTTTACCGCTCTGTGTGTGAGAATCAGGCGCAGGATGAGGGATTAAAAGGTTTTTTGCGGTCAGGAGCGGGAAGCAACCGCGTATTTGAGGACTACTACAGGATTATCAACCAGTCGGAAAGTAAGTTCCAGATCTGCGTTCTTGATTCTGAACAGAATGTAATATTAAAATCCGGAAGTAAGGATAATTTTGAAGTGAATTATTCCTTTCTTCCTCTCTTTCGTATTGCATCGGAAGAAGATAACAAGGTAGTGAGGATTTATTATCAGGAGAACCATGATACCGTCGCACAGACGGGGTATTATGGGTATGGGACCGTAATCTATGAAGAGGGAGAACTTCTGGGATATCTGGTCTATTATGCGGATAATAAAGAACTGCGGGAACTGCTGCTGAAGCAGGGGGCAGAGGAAGTAGTCGTGACTAATCAGTTCGACACGGTACTCGTAACTACCAGTGAGAATGCCAGGACCAGTTTAAATAAGCTGGCGTATAAAGCAAATTCCCATGGACAGGTATCAATACAGGGCGATTTATTTCAGATGGGCTGCAAATCGATGGAGCAGGAGGGGCTTAATATCTATGCTTTAAATCAAAAGGGATATGAGGGCTATATTGGCACCCTTATATGCTTCAGCCTTCTCGTCCTGATCTTAATCACTGTCCTGCTTCTGAAGCTGTCAAGGACCATGAGCAGGAAGGTGACAGAACCGATCGGCGCCATGCTGGATGCCATCAGGGAGACGAGTGACGGAAAGTTTGATATCAGCCTGGAGCTGGGAACCGGGGATGAATTCGATACTCTGGCAAAGGAATACAGCTCTATGGTAAAAAAGGTGGATGCGCTGATAGAATCCAACAAGAATATGGCGGAGCTGCAGCGTCAGGCAGAGTTTAAAATGATAAGAAACCAGTTTAATCCCCACTTTATATTTAATGTTCTTGAAACCTTGAGGTATACCGTCTTTGTCAGCCCTGCCGAGGCGGAAAAAATGATACTGAGCCTGTCAAAATTTCTGCGCTATAATTTATATAATCAGGATAAATTCGTGCCTCTCAAAGAAGATATTGAGCATTTAGAGGATTATCTGATGCTTCATAAAGCCAGATTCCAGGAGCGTCTGACCTATGAAATCTCTGTAGAAGAGGAAGCCGGACAGATATTTGTACCGAAGTTCTTTTCGCAGCCGCTGGCAGAGAATTCCATAAAATATGGCTTTCAACACCGCGATCAGTTTCATATTGCAGTCCATGCGGCAATCGTGGAGGACAGGCTGATTATGAAAATTGAAGATAATGGAGGAGGAATGACGGAGGAACGTTATCTTCAGGTTATGGAACATCTGGCCAGCAGGGAATATCCCGATGACCATGTGGGACTGTATAATGTAAACCGGACGTTACAGCTGACCTATGGGGAGAAGTATGGAATCAGGCTGGAAAACCGGAGTGGTGACGGCTTAACTGTTTTTATTGAGATACCGGCGCAGAAATCCTGAATGGGGGGACGGACATGTACAAGGTATTGTTGGTTGAAGATGAGAAAATGATTCGAAAGGGCCTTGCCTATAATTTTGACTGGATTGGCTGTGAATGCACAATCGTAGGGGAAGCGGGCAATGGCGAGGAGGGCGTGGAGATGATTCGCAGCCTTAACCCGGATATTGTTGTGACCGATGTGGGGATGCCTATTAAAAATGGAATCCAGATGCTGGAAGAGACCATGGAAGCTTACGGGTATGAGGCAATTATTCTGTCTGTTTATGATGAGTTTCATTACGCCAAGGCGGCTATGCATTTAGGGGTGGCGGAATATTTAATTAAACCGCTGGAGTATGAGCAACTAAAAAAAGCGCTGGAGAAAGCCAAGGCACAATGCCGGATGAAACAGCATTTCAGCGATGCGGAGACTAAGACCAGGGAAGCGCTGGAGCGCGATGTGTTTGATTTTAAAATTGTATTGCCGGAGCAGTCTTATTCTCCCAGAACAAGGGTGATGGTTACCTATATCAGGGATAACTACCAGAAGAAAATCAGTATCAATGATTTGATTGAGCCGCTTCAGACCAGCGCCACCTATTTAAACCAGCTTTTTAAGAAGGAAACGGGATTTCCGTTTAATGATTTTTTAAACCGTTACCGAATTCAGATGGCGATTCAAAAACTGAAGGAGGATGACTGTAAGATTTATAATGTAGCTGTGGAGTGTGGATTTAAGGAGTATAAGTACTTTATCAATGTATTTAAAAAATATACGGGAATCCTGCCGAGTGCATTTGTAGCGTATTATCAGAAAAAAGGAGATTCATAATGGATGAGATGACAGAGAAAAAAAAGGGAGTCTTCGCAGGAGATTTCCTGTGGGGCGGCGCGGTGGCTGCGCATCAGCTGGAAGGCGGTTACCTGGAGGGAGGAAAAGGGTTAAGTATTATGGATGTGACCACTGGCGGAGATGTGCACACCTTAAGACGCTTTACCCATAAGGTCCTTCCGGGCGAAAATTATCCAAACCATGAGGCAATAGATTTTTACCACAGGTATCGGGAGGACATCCGCCTGTTTGCAGAGATGGGATTTAAGTGTTTTCGGACCAGCATTGCGTGGACCAGGATTTTCCCTCTGGGCGATGAGGAAGAGCCGAATGAGGATGGACTGCGTTTCTATGATGACCTCTTTGACGAATGTCTGAAATATGGAATACAGCCGGTGATTACACTGAGCCATTTTGAGATGCCGCTCCATCTGGCAGAGCATTACGGGGGATGGCGGAACCGGAAGCTGATTGACTTTTTTGTACATTTTGCAGTTGTATGTTTTGAACGATATAAAAATAAAGTAAAATACTGGATGACATTTAATGAAATTAATAACCAGGCAAACTACTGGAGTGATTTTCTGGTATATTCAGATTCCGGAATACAGTACAGCGAGGGTGAAGAACGGGAAGAGGTCATGTACCAGGCGGCACACTATGAGCTGGTAGCCAGTGCGCTTGCAGTTTTAAAGGGACATGAGATAAACCCGGATTTTCTGATCGGCTGTATGCTGAGTGTGACTCCGGTTTATCCTAAGACGTGCCGGCCTGAAGATATCATGATGGCCGAGAAAGCCATGCAGAGAAAGTACTACTTTGGAGATGTGCATGTAAAGGGAGCGTACCCTCCGGGAATACCGGCGTATTGGAAACAGAAGGGATTTTCCATTGATTGCACTGAAGAGGATCTGGAGATTTTGCGCGGCGGCTGTGTGGATTATGTGGGGTTCAGCTATTATATGTCCTATACCACAGAATATCGGGAGCATTCGCCGGAATATGCATTTTGCGAACGGGATGATCTGATAACGAACCCATATGTAGAACAGTCGGACTGGGGCTGGCAGATCGATCCTGTGGGGCTTCGGTATGCACTTAACTGGCTTACGGACCGTTATGATGTCCCTTTATTTATCGTTGAAAACGGGCTGGGGGCATACGACCAGGAGGAGGCAGACGGGAAGATTTGCGACGACTACAGAATTGACTATTTAAAACGCCATATTGAAGAGATGAGGAAGGCGATAGATCAGGACGGTGTACGGCTGATGGGTTATACTCCATGGGGCTGTATTGATCTGGTAAGCGCAGGAACCGGGGAAATGGATAAACGCTACGGATTCATATATGTAGATAAACACAATGACGGAAGCGGAGATTTGAGCAGGAAGCCGAAGAAGTCATTTTACTGGTATAAGAAAGTTATTGCCAGCAATGGGGAGGATTTGGAGAATTAGGTGAATATGGCAGGGAGGAGAACCAGGGGATTGGTGTTTTCCGCCCTGCCATATTTCCGCCTTTCCTTGAAAAGTCTCGCCCTCTGTGTTAAAGTATATCTACTAATGATAGAAGAAACAGGCCGGTCAAACAGCCTGAAAAATAGCAGAAAAGTTGGAAAAGAAGATGGAAGAACAGGTAAAGGATCAGAAAACAGGAAAGCTGTATCTATGTGCGACGCCTATTGGGAATCTGGATGATATTACCCTGCGGGTTTTGAATACGTTAAAGGAAGTGGATTTGATTGCGGCGGAGGACACCCGGCACAGCATTAAGCTGTTAAACCACTTTAATATTAAGACGCCCATGACCAGCTATCATGAATACAACAAGGTGGACAAGGCCAGATATCTGGTGGAGCAGATGAAAAATGGAGTTTCCATCGCATTAATTACAGATGCGGGAACACCGGGAATCTCTGATCCGGGCGAAGAATTGGTGAGACAGTGCCATGAGGCGGGAGTACCGCTTACATCTCTGCCCGGGCCTGCGGCCTGCATTACGGCTCTGACCATATCGGGACTGGCAACGAGGCGTTTCTGCTTTGAGGCATTTCTCCCTTCTGATAAGAAGGAAAAACAGTGGATTTTAGAGGAACTGAAGCGGGAGACGAGAACGATCATTATATATGAAGCGCCCCACCGGCTTGTCAGGACGCTGGAGGAACTGAGAGTGGCCCTGGGAAACCGGAGAATCACCATATGCAGGGAACTGACGAAACGGTATGAGACGGCGTTTCAGACTACGTTTGAAGATGCGCTGGCGGCCTATGAGACGGAGGAGCCGAGAGGCGAATGCGTCATTGTTATTGAGGGGAAGAGCATCGGTGAAATAAAGGAAGAACGGATGAAATCGTTTGAGGAGATGTCTCTGGAAGAGCATATGGATCTGTATGAGAAGCAGGGAATTGAACGAAAAGAGGCCATGCGCATGGTGGCGAAGGACCGGGGAATCAGTAAACGGGATGTCTACCAGCAGCTGATGAAGTAAGAGGATCCAGATATGGTTTGTAACATGATATGCCTCGATATTGACGGCACGATATTAAACAGCAGACATGAGATTACCTCTCATACCGTCTGTACGGGATATCGGAAGAGATACGAATTAACAGTTAAAGCTGCAAAGAGGCTGGATTCCAAAGATCCGGCCTCTTTGCATCCTGGTGTTGGGGGAATACCTGGAATACATGTTCATTTATCGAAGCAATGGGAGATTCCCTGTCAGCTTATTCACCGCTTTTTTAGGTCCGCAGATGGCAATTCCGAGATAGGAGAAGGTATCTTCCTCGGTGGCGGCAGCCTTATCGATAAATTCATCGTAGGTCTTGCAGCTCTGTGCCGTGTCGGAGAAATCCACCACAGTCAGTTCCGCATATTCCGGCCGGTAAAGCTGTTTCCGGAGCTCCCGTATTTTGGCTCCGTCAGCCTTTAGTATGGGGACAGGGAACTGGATGATGCCCCGGTGGGAGCAGCCTGTCTTGTCCGTGACGTCAGGCCCCACGGTATCCGGCATCTCCTTGCCAAGCGTGATTCCCATAATTCCGGCGGTGTTGGCAATCAGGCCGGTGGGGAGTGTCTCGTCGATGACCATGACACATTTTTCGTTCTGTAAATCCATTTATCTTACTTCCTTTTCTGTTTGTTGTTCTATTTTACCATTTGTCCGAAAAAATTTCTTGAACGATGTGGCATATCACAGGCGGCTGTTATTTAAAAATTTTTCTTGACAAACGAATCGGGATTGTATAGAATTGGTTTGAATATCAAAATATTTGAAACGAAAAATATCAGAGACAGGTGAAAACCACGGGTTTTCCCATTTACCTGGATGTGTGAATCACAGCACGAATGGGGGAAATTATGACGACTAGAATTATAGGAACAGGTTCGGCTGTACCGAAACAGGTGGTAACCAATGATGATCTGGCAAAGATCGTGGATACCAGCGACGAATGGATCAGACCGAGAACCGGAATCCGGGAAAGAAGGATTGCGGCAGCAGAATCAGGAACCTCCGATCTGGCGGCGGAGGCGGCGAAGCTGGCGATTGAACAATCCGGAATAAAACCGGAAGAACTGGACATTATCGTCCTTGCCACTTCCTCGGGAGACTGCTGTTTTCCAAATGGTGCCTGCGAGGTACAGGCCGCGGTCGGCGCGGTCAATGCGGTGGCGTTTGACTTAAGCGCCGCGTGTTCGGGATTTGTCTTCGCTTTAAACACGGTACATAGCTTTTTGACGGCGGGAATCTACCGTACGGGGCTTGTGATCGGAGCGGATACACTCAGCAAGCTGGTGGACTGGAACGACCGGGGAACCTGCGTTCTCTTCGGAGACGGTGCGGGAGCGGCTGTCGTGAGGGCAGAGAACACCGGAATCATGGGGCTGACCATGGGCGCGGACGGAACGAAAGGCGACGTTCTGAAATGCGGCGGACGCACTACGGGAAATTTCCTGACAGGAAAGAAACCGGAATTAGGCTATATGACCATGGATGGCCAGGAAGTTTTTAAATTTGCGGTTAAGACCGTGCCGGAGGCAATTAAGAAGACGATTGCCGGGAGCGGAACCGAATTAGAAGAAATTAAATATTTTATTCTGCATCAGTCCAATTACCGGATTTCCGAATCCATAGCGAAAAGACTTAAATTACCGATGGAAAAGTTTCCAGCGAATTTAGAGCGGTATGGTAATACTTCCGGAGCGTCGGTGCCCATCCTTTTAGATGAGCTGAACCGCGAAGGAAAATTGAAACCGGGCGACAAATTGCTTTTAGCCGGTTTTGGTGCAGGGTTGACCTGGGGAACCACTCTTCTGGAGTGGTAATTAAAAAGACTAATACTTTGAAAATCAAAGTAATTAGATAAATATTAAAAAATCAATGGAATAAAAGATGGAAAATGAAGAGGAGAATGAAACCATGTTAGAGAAGATGAAAGAAATTATCGCAGAGCAGTTAAATGTAGACGCAGAGGCCGTATTGGCAGAGTCTTCCTTTAAAGAGGATTTAGGAGCGGATTCCCTGGATTTATTCGAACTTGTTATGGCTCTGGAGGATGAGTATTCAGTCGAGATTCCTTCTGAGGATTTAGAGAAGCTGACGACCGTAAGCGCGGTTATGGACTATTTAAAAGCAAAGGGCGTGGAAGGCTGATGAATACCAGAATAACGGAACTTTTAGGAATTAAACACCCGATTATTCAGGGTGGAATGGCCTGGGTTGCGGAACATCATCTGGCGGCGGCTGTATCGGAAGCTGGCGGGCTGGGACTGATCGGCGGTGCAAACGCACCGGCCGAGGTGGTCAGAGAGGAGATCCGCAAGGCAAAAGCGCTGACAAAGAAACCAATCGGAGTCAATGTCATGCTGCTGAGCCCTCATGCCGATGAGATAGCAAAGGTAGTCGTGGAGGAAGGAATCGGTGTGGTAACCACCGGAGCCGGAAACCCGGAGAAGTATATTGAGATGTGGAAGGCTGCCGGGGTCAAAATTATACCGGTTGTGGCTTCTGTAGCACTGGCAAAGAGAATGGAGCGCTACGGCGCGGATGCGGTTGTGGCGGAAGGATGCGAATCCGGCGGCCATATCGGTGAGCAGACAACGATGACACTGGTTCCGCAGGTTGTGGATGCTGTATCCATACCGGTTATCGCAGCCGGCGGTATCGGTGACGGACGCGGAATCGCCGCGGCATTTATGCTCGGAGCAGAGGCGGTACAGATCGGCACGAGATTTGTGGTTTCGGATGAATCCATTGTGCACGAGAACTACAAGCAGCGCATTATCAAGGCAAAGGACATCGATTCGGCGGTTACGGGACGTTCCCATGGCCATCCGGTCAGATGCTTAAGGAATCAGATGACCAGGGAATACGTAAAGCTGGAGCAGGAAGGCAAGAGCTTCGAGGAACTGGAATACTTAACTCTCGGAAAGCTGAGAGAGGCCGTACAGGAAGGCGATATCACGAACGGTACCGTCATGGCAGGCCAGATCGCGGGTATGATTTATAAGACACAGACCTGTAAGGAAATGATTGACGAGATGATGGAACAGGCGGAGAAACTGCTGAACCGATAATTGAAAAAGGAGTTACGGATTATGAGCAAGACTGCATTTATTTTCCCGGGACAGGGCGCACAGTACTGTGGAATGGGCCAGGATTTTTATGAGAATACAAAGACCGGAAAAGAGCTCTTTGACATGGCGTCAGAGCTGCTTGGCTTTTCCGTGCCGGAGCTGTGTTTTGAGAAGAACGACAGACTGGATATCACGGAATACACACAGGCCGCCATGGTAACTACCAGCATCGCCATGATGCGTGTCCTGGAAGAGGCAAAAGGCGTGAAGCCCGATGTGGCTGCCGGACTGAGCCTGGGAGAATACCCTGCGCTTGCCGCCGCGGGCGTGATGAGCGACGCGGATGCGATCCGTACCGTAAGACAGAGGGGAATCCTCATGCAGGAGGCGGTTCCGGTTGGACTCGGAGCCATGGCCGCCATCCTTGCCCTCGACGCGTCTAAGATTGAAGAAGTGATAAGCGCGATCGACGGCGTTTCCATCGCCAACTACAACTGCCCGGGACAGATCGTGATCTCCGGACGGAAGGAAGCCGTGGAAGCGGCCAATGAGAAGCTCCTGGAAGCTGGTGCAAAGCGTGCCGTTCTGTTAAATGTCAGCGGACCGTTCCATTCTGCCATGCTTGCGGAAGCCGGACGGAAGCTGGGCGAGGTTCTGGCCGATATCCGCATCAATACCCCGGTTATCCCGTATGTGGCTAATGTCACGGCTCAGTATGTGACGAAGGCAGAGGACGTGAGACCGCTTTTAGAG
>NZ_JBKVCZ010000071.1:0-34357 GCF_046966825.1 Hungatella sp.
TCCGTAAACTGCAGTTCTCCCCGGTCGGAAGCGGCCGCTTTTCCATCGGAATACAGTGTCACAGAAGCCTCTGTCCTTACGCCTGCAAACTGTTTATACCACGTCTCCCTGCATTTTAACTGCACCAGGGCCGGAAGCGGCTCTATCACGCTGTGTCCCAGACTCTCCGCCAGCTTATAGCCGCTGCCATCCGATCCCGTTCCGGGCGCCGCTTTGGACCCTGCCGCGAGAATGACCGCATCCGCCTTCATGTCTCCCTGGGATGTGGCGAGTTCCAGCTTCTTTGACACGCTTAAGACCTCACATTCACAGAGAACCGGGATCTTTAAGCGTTCCAGCTCGAAGCGCAGCGCATCCAGCACAGAAGACGCCTGCCCCGTGGCGGGGTAAACGTATCCGTTCCGGTCCGTCAGCACCAGACCAAGATCCTCAAAAAAGGAAAGTGTCTCTTTTACCGGCACCTCCCCGACCACCTTCCATGCAAATCCGGGATTCTCCCCGCGGAAGGCATCCTTTCTCATATCCAGGTTTGTTAAATTGCATTTCCCATTCCCGGTAGACAGGATCTTCTTCCCGGGTCTCTTTGTATGTTCCAGAATCACGGCGTCGGCTCCCTCCCTGGCAGCCGCAATCGCAGCCGTCATACCGGAGGCGCCTCCGCCTATGATCATCACTTTTCTCTTCATGGATTCCTCCTCGCTGTAAGCACTTGGCGACCGTACTGTCACCAGCCCTATTGTATCCGGTTCCTCCATTCAATTCAAGCATTATTTTTCCTGACGAGTCCTGTGTTTTGGTCCATTCGGTCAGACACACTCTAGCTCGTATACGACTCCAGATAGTTAAACACCTCAATCATGGAGGAGAACCAGATGCCATCCATAAGACGGCCCCGCTCCTCCTCCGGGAAATCGGTGACCGGCATATGGGTATACAGGCAGATCGTCGTCTTATCCTGATACAGGACAAGCAGATAACCGTCTTCCGATACGAGATAAAATTTCTCCTTTTCCTTCTCCGGCGCAGGCGACACCTTCTCCTGATTGATGACGATCTGGTCCTCCGTCACGGTCTCCGTCTCCAGAGTCGCTCCGGGTATGGCCTCCTCCGGCTGCACGCTGTCCCTGGTAATAACAAAACCGATTCCGAGGCAGAGAAGCGAAGTGGCTGCAAATAAAAGAAAGCAGAACATATACTTCTTCATAGGATAATACCTCCTTCGAAGTATAGTATCTGCTTTCTTCTCTCATTTTAATCACATCAAATGGCATTTCTGTGCGATTCTTACCAGTTTCGTACCGCCGGGCATACCGGCAAGCTCTGTCTCATCCACACAGCGCAGCTTCAAAAGCAGGACGCCGTAGACCATAACTGCCACCACAATCGCCAGAAGGACGCCGATGGTGTTGCTCTTGACCGTCATATGAACCAGCTTGTAAACGCCGTAAGCCGCCCCGCCCATGATACCGGAGGCGATGGTCGGAAGAATGAACGTCTTCTTCATCTCCTGCCTGTAATTTAAGAACCGTCTGATGGAAATTCCATTCAGGATGCACATAAAGAGCGCAAACAGAATGTTGGAATATACCACACTGTAGATCCCCATCTTAAATCCGAACAGCATGATGCAGAGCACAAGGATATGGAGCACAAGCGAAATCACTGCGTTCTTAAGCGGTGTCTGCATATGGTTGATTCCCTGCAGAACGGCGTTGGTAACCGTGGACAGGGAGAAGAATACGACAGCCAGCGAACCGTACATCATCATGCGAATCAGGTTGGTGTTATCGTAACGGCTGAACAGCAGATTGCACACGGGGCCTGCGAGCACGGTAAGTCCTACCGTGGCCGGAATCGCGATCACCATGGAAAAGCGAATGACCATGGAAACCCTGCTCACGATCTGTCCGCGGTTTTTGCCTGCCACCGCCCGCGACAGGGACGGAATCAGGGAGGAGGCCAGCGAATTGGCTATGGCCACCGGAATATTAAACAGCAGGTGGTACTTTCCGGCATAGACGCCCCAGGTTGAGACGGCCTCCGACGCTCCCATTCCGAGAAACGCCATCCCTTTCCCATAGATGCTGTTATCGATGACCGTGCTGATATTGTAAGCCACGCTGCTCATCACGATGGGAAGAACGGTCATCAGCAGAACGGAGGAGATCTCGCCGTAGCTGTCTCTCCGTCTGGTCCGGTCACGCTTTGCCTGCCTCATCATGACAGGCCGGTAGCTCGCCATCAGAAAAAGCAGGAAGAGAAGCCCTGCCACCGCGCCCGCGCCTGTACCGATGGTGCCGCCGGCGGCTCCGAAGGCAAAGGAAAATTCCGTGGTTTCATGCACCAGGTTTGCCTTTAATCCTGCGTTGAACAGCCGTTCCGCCGCCACAATACTGATAACGGCATTGATAATCTGCTCAAAAATCTGCGAAAGGGCCGTGGGAATCATCGTCCCCAAGCCCTGAAAATATCCGCGGAACACACCGAGATACGCGATGACCCATATGGTAGGAGCCAGCGTCTTAAGCGCATATCTGGTATACGGCATGTTTAAGAAACGGGTAGCGAAAAAATCAGCGCCGAACCACAAAACCGCGGCTCCGATCCCTCCGACTACCGTGCCATAAAACAGAGCTGCCTTTAAAATACGGACCGAATTCCTATACTCTTTCCTGGCATTCTTCGTCGCAATCATCTTCGAAACAGCCGTTGGAAGGCTGTAGGAGGAGACGATCAGCAAGATAGAATAGATGGTAAAAGCCGAACTGTAGTATCCGTTTCCCTCATCCCCCAGAATGTTGGCAAGGGGAATCCGGTACAGCATCCCGATCAGACGCACAATGATTCCCGCCGCCGCAAGAATCGTTCCCTGTATGATAAAATTTGACGCGCCCTTTTTCTCAGGCTTTTTTCTGCTTCTGCTTGTCCTGTTATTTTCCATAAACCTCTACATTTGAGGAATCCTGTGCGGAAATAACGCATATCCACGTCTTTCCCTGATTCAGAATCACCTCGTTATTCTCCATGTCGTAATAATGTGTCAGGCCGAACTCCCCGTCCTTCGTCCACTTCACCGGAATCGCCTTCCCCTCCGTGGCATAGAGCCCGTAAGAGTCGTCGTGAACGTTGATATCCAGATAATCCGTGGTGGCGTAGTGCCCTGACGGGCAGTACTGGAAAAGAATATTCTTCACGGCGATCGGGCCTTCATTGCCCTTATGGGCCGCTCCGTACTGATACCGGTAGTATAAGCCGTCGCTCTCGTTATATTCAAACCACGGCTTATTCATCACGTAGCCCGGATAGACCCTGGCCGCTTCCATCACACTGGGCGCTCCGTCCAGCGTCACCTCATGGCCTGTTTTCGCAAAGCGGTAATGGCCCTTGTAATCCGCGCTGTAGCTCTCTGAGTATCCCAGCTGGGCGATTGCCTTGTTCAGCCGTTCTCCGCTGGAATACGCGTTGTGGGGTGATTTACGGTCCTTCGTCCTGTAATACGCCACGGTGCCGATTCCATCCAGCCCGTTGATGTTGTCCACATTGGCCAGATACGGCTTGGCAAAGGTGCTCTGCCCGTAGTGAGCGTAAATGGCGTCAAACTCGCGGGCAAAGTATGTATAATACGTCCGGCAGCTCCTCACGGAACCGATTCTGTCCAGATCGTTGTAATCCTCGATAATGGCCATGTAACGGTTCATGCCGCCCTCCACAGGGGCCTCATACACGATATCCGCCCGGTTGATGCCGTACTGCGGAAGCGACGCCTTGTCGTTGCTCATCATGATCGCGATGGGCCTGCGGTTTCCGATTGCCGCATCGACCATCTCGCCAGTTAAGTAGCTACGGATCTTTCCATCCTGCTCGGTGCGCTCCTCGAAGGTGTACCAGTCGCCGGATTCCACAGCCTCCTCCGCAGGCGCCTCCGTGGTAGTCTCAATCTTAATCTCTTTCGTAGGGGCGGGCGTGGTGTCCGTCTCTGCCGAGGCGTCCGTCACAGCCACCTCCTGATATTTTCCCTGGCATCCGGTCACCGTTCCCATCAAAAGGATCAGTCCGGCCGCACAGAACCATGCCCGTTTCTTCATCGTTCGTATCCCCCTCGTTTCAGAATCTCTTCCTGCTTTTTCTCCATGACGAGACGTTCCTCATCCACCATGTGATCGTGCCGCACAGATGCAGCATGCTGTGGCCACCAGAAAGGCCAGCTCCCGCGTCTCGGAATGGCCGTATTTTTCCGCCTGCTCTTTCACCTTGTCCACGGAAATGACGATGTCCCCCAGCAGCAGCTCCCCTGTCTCCGGATTGAAGTAATCGCTTGCCATGTCTTCCAGACGGTCAAAATCCGACGGGCTGTCGTAGTCGGCCATTGGAAACGACAGCACATCGGTCGCACGATCGATCTCCCGGTATTCTTTATTGATCTGCCGGATGTCCTCGTCATCCGTAAGGAGCACATTCACCTCCGCCTCATAAGGGCAGTTCTCATAATCCAGTGCCTCGTTCACCACAGCGGTAATGATCTCCTCGTACGGAAGCTTTAACTCCTCTTCCGTCTCATACTCAATATGAATCGTCATAACGTGCCTTTCTGCCTCCGGGGGCTTTTGTTGTCTTTCGTTCTTTCTCTGCAGGTTTTTTCTTCGTCTCGTAATCATCGTAAGCCTGTACTATCTTCTGGACCAGCGGATGGCGCACCACATCGCTGCTGTTTAAGTAACAGAAGCCGATGTCATCGATGCGTTTCAGCACGCGGACCGCAGTATCCAGACCGGATACGGCTCCGGCCGGCAGATCCTTCTGCGTCTGGTCACCGGTGACAATGACCTTGGAACCGAATCCGATTCTCGTCAGGAACATCTTCATCTGCGCCGGCGTGGTGTTCTGCGCCTCATCCAGGATTATATAGGCGTTGTCGAGTGTACGGCCCCGCATGTAAGCGAGGGGCGCCACCTCGATCAGCCCTTTCTCCGCATTGTGTAAGTAGCTCTCCGCGCCCATGATCTGATACAGTGCATCGTAGAGCGGCCGTAAATACGGATCGATCTTGCTCTGTAAATCGCCGGGCAGAAAGCCCAGCTTCTCTCCCGCCTCAATGGCCGGACGTGTCAGGATAATCCGGCTCACCTCGCCGTTTTTAAAGGCCTGGATCGCCATGGCCATGGCAAGGTACGTCTTGCCGGTACCGGCCGGGCCGATTCCGAATACGATCATCTTTTTCCGGATCTGATCTACATACTGCTTCTGCCCCATGGTCTTCGGCTTCACCGGCTTGCCTGTAATGGTCCTGCAGATGATGTCCTTGTCAATCTCCAGAATCTGTCCGTCGCTCTCCGAGAAGGACAGGGACAGGGCATAATCCACGTTCTGCTCCGTGATCGCATTTCCACGCTTCGACAGCTCGATCAGATTATTAAATACGCTCTTCGCCTTCTGCACCATCTGTTCCGGGCCGATGATCTTCAGCGCGCCGTCGCGTTCGATCATGGTAACATGAAGAGTCCTCTCTATTTTCTTCAAATAGCTGTCAAACTGTCCGCAGACATTCTTCTCGTGTTCAGCCGGTATATCTATGATTGTCTCAATTACGCTCATTGGACTCTTTCGTCTCCTCTTGTTCCTGATTAATTGGTATCTCTACGCTCGTCCGTTCTCCCACGGGTTCCTCCGCCACAATATCGATGGCAATTTGGCATAAAGATTCATTATCTAGTATTTTAACATGATTTTCCAGAATTTGTACCCCTTTTTCCAATAAATTTTTTTTCAAATTCTCGTTGATGGTTTCAGCCGCCTGATTCTTCTCCTCCTCCGTATAGGGGCGCTCGTAGGAAATGTACTCTTTGGCCGTGATATCGCCGAGATATATGGGCAGATAAAAATTCTGAAACAGGTGAAGCTGATCCTCTTCCATAGTCACCTTCCAGGTGGTCCCCTCCTGCTTCGGGCGTATCAGCATCAGGGAATACTGAAATGCCTTCGCATACTTCCCGCGGCGGATTCTCCCCGTTTCCACGTCCACGCGCTTAAACAGCGGCATCTGCCTCGTGATATGGTATTCCGTCCGCGCCGTGATATCCGCGTCGGAATGGACATAGTGCGTGTTCATAATCTCCTCGCCGTCGCCGATGACGTGGAGCGTGCCGCTCACCAGTACATCGCCCTTCTTTACCTCATCGCCCACGGAAACCGCCGGAACGCCCTGGCGCACGATCATGGAGGTAATCACGCCGTCCTTTGACGCCACGATGTCGCAGGGTGACTCATCCTTAACGGGTATTTCAGAGAGGACCTCGTTCTCCTTTATTTTAACCAGAAGACGTGTTCCCGATACCCTGGCCGATACCCAGGTAATTTCCGGAAATGCGCTCCGCAGCGATTCTTCCAGAGCGTCGCAGTCGATCTTCGATTTTATCATGCCATAGCGGATATCCTCTGTTTCACAGTATTTCAAAAGGGTGTCATACGTATACATGTGATTTCCGTCAAACTCGATATCCCAGATAAAGATGGATAGTATGTAAAGCAGGGCAAAAAAGGACACCATCCCGGCCGCGTAGAGCTTTCGCTTCCTGTTTCTGTATAAAAAAAAAGGAAGTCCAAACTTTCCCAGTACCTTAAGTCTGACCTTCGATTTCCGGACAATGGGTTTTATCTTCCTAAACCCTTTCACGGTCATATAAAAGCGATAGGAATGGCCTGTATCGGACACTCCCCAGATTTCTATCTCATGAACGCTGCACATATTAAAGAACCGTTCCGGAGAAAATCCCGTCATCTCCACGAACAGATAACCGGACATCCGGTGGTTAAGCCATGTTACAATCACGCTGGTACCTCCTTGTTTTTCTATCCTTATTCAAACTCCATGGATTTGATGAGTCCATTAATCTTCATCTCCTCATTCGTATAATATTCAATCACAAGGCGGCTTCCCGATACCGCCACGCGGCACGTCTTTGCCTGGAGCTTAATCAGGGTATCTGTATAGAGAATGATGCCGCGGTAATTTTCAATCACAACACTGTGGCGCCCCAGAAAAGATACCAGCACTTCGCCCAGGACCACATCCTTCGGAAGCTTTAAGTTCTCAGCTGCACTAAACTTCATCTCTTCGAACATATCGTTTCTGCCTTTCAGCCAATGATATTATACTATATGCAAAAACGGCGTCCGATTATGCAGGGTAACGTGAAAGTTAACAGGAAACAAAGAAATCCCTGATCATAAAATGACCAGGGACTAACCTTGTTTGACTAATCAATTATTAGTTATATTTACGTTTTCTTGCAGCTTCAGACTTTTTCTTACGTCTTACGCTTGGCTTTTCGTAATGCTCTCTCTTACGAATTTCCTGCTGGATACCTGCTTTCGCACAGTTTCTTTTGAATCTGCGTAAAGCGCTATCTAAGCTCTCGTTGTCTTTAACGATTACATTTGACATAGCTCACACCTAACCTCCCTCCAGTTGTGTACTTGTGCATAATACAACTGTTTGGGTATTTTATAGCACTGATATGATTATAGCATAATTTTCCCATTCGTCAAGGAAAATTTCATTTTTTTCCGGGAAAATTCTTACTTATTTCATCTGGCCTTCCACTACTTTATAAACCTCTTCCAGACAGGCGTCAACTCCGGCCGGATTCTTGCCGCCGGCCTGGGCCATATTCGGCCTTCCACCGCCGCCGCCGCCAACGAGTCCTGCGACAGCCTTGATTAAGTTGCCTGCATGGGCCCCCTTCTTCTGCGCTTCCTCTGTAGCGGTTGCCATTAAGTTCACTTTGCCGTCCATGACGGAAGCCAGTACGATCACTCCTTCACCCAGCTTATCCTTTAACTGGTCTCCCAGATTTCTTAAGCCGTTCATGTCCACATCGGCAACCTTCGTAGCCAAAACCTTGACACCGCTGATCTCCTTCACCTGGTCCATAACATCTCCCAGGGAGTCCTTGGCCAGCCTGCTCTTTAGCTTCTCATTTTCAGAATGGAGCGCCTTGATCTCCTCAAGCATGGCTTCAATCTTGGCTGTCAGTGTCTGAGGCGTGGCCTTCGCCGCCTTCGCCGCCTCGTGAAGCTCGGTCTCTGCATCCTGATAATACTTCATCAGGCCGTCGCCTGTCAGGGCTTCGATTCTGCGCACGCCGGCTGCGATTCCCGTCTCAGATAAGATCTTAAAGGAGCCGATCACGCCTGTATTGGAAATATGAGTACCGCCGCACAGCTCCGTGGAGAAATCCCCCATCTTCACCACGCGGACATTCTCCCCGTACTTCTCGCCAAACAGGGCCATGGCGCCCGATTTCTTCGCCTCGTCAAGGCTCATAACCTCTGTCTTTACATTCAGCGCTTCTTTAATCTTCTCATTGACAAGGCATTCCACCTTCTTAATCTCATCCGGTGTCATGGCGGAGAAATGAGTAAAGTCGAAACGAAGACGGTCTTCATCCACATAGGAACCTGCCTGCTCCACGTGCTCGCCCAAAACGGTGCGGAGCGCCTTCTGAAGCAGATGGGTCGCGCTGTGGTTCTTGCCGGTGCTCATACGGCTCTCTTCACAGACCTTTAAGGTGACTACGTCGCCGATCTGGAACATGCCCTTCTTCATCCTGCCTACATGGCCGACCTTGCCGCCCTGTAAATGAATGGTGTCCTCCACCACAAACTCGCCGTTTGCACTGACAATTACACCCTTATCGCCCTGCTGGCCGCCCATGGTGCCATAGAACGTAGTCTCTTCCGTCACAATCGTGCCGGTCTCGCCATCCGTCAGCGCTTCCACCAGATCCGTCTCTGTCGTCAGAGCGGTGATCTTAGAATCGCAGGCAAGCTTGTCGTATCCGACAAATTCCGTGGTGAGCGCAGGATCGATGGACTGGTACACCGTCACATCAGCGCCCATGTAGTTCGTGGTCTTTCTGGCCGCTCTGGCCTTCTCGCGCTGTTCCTGCATGGCCTTCTTAAAGCCATCCTCATCGATCTCAAAATGCTTCTCTTCCAGAATTTCTCTCGTTAAATCCAGCGGGAATCCGTAAGTATCATAGAGCTTAAATGCATCCTCACCGTCCAGCACCGTCTTGCCTGCGGCAGCCATCTTCTCTTCCATCTCGCCGAGAATGGCAAGTCCCTGGTCGATGGTCCGGTTAAACTTATCCTCTTCCTCGGTCAGAACCTTTAAGATCATGGCTTTCTTCTCTTCCAGTTCCGGATATCCGTCTCTGGAAAGCTCAATTACGGTCTTGGAAAGCTCCGCGAGGAATCTTCCCTCGATGCCGAGCAGCCTTCCGTGACGGGCCGCTCTCCGAAGCAGACGGCGCAGCACGTATCCGCGTCCTTCGTTGGATGGCATGATGCCGTCGGAAATCATAAAGGTGCAGGAGCGGACGTGGTCTGTGATCAGACGCAGGGAAACGTCAACCGATGCATCCTTCTGATACTCCGTGTGGGCAAGCTCTGCAACCTTGTTTAACAGAGCCTTGATGGTGTCCACATCAAAGATGGAATCCACATCCTGAACCACCACGGCCAGACGCTCAAGACCCATACCGGTATCGATATTCTTCTGGGCCAGTTCCTCGTAATTACCATGTCCGTCATTCTCGAACTGGGTAAATACGTTGTTCCATACTTCCATGTAACGGTCACATTCACAGCCCACGGTGCAGCCCGGCTTTCCGCAGCCGTACTTCTCCCCGCGGTCATAATAGATTTCAGAACACGGTCCGCAGGGGCCTGCTCCATGCTCCCAGAAGTTGTCTTCCTTGCCAAAGCGGAAGATACGTTCCGGGGCAATGCCGATTTCCTTATTCCAGATATCGAAAGCCTCGTCGTCGTCTAAGTAGACGGATGGATATAACCTGTCCGGATCCAGTCCTACAACCTCTGTCAAAAACTCCCAGGACCAACGGATCGCTTCCGTCTTAAAATAATCTCCAAAGGAGAAATTGCCCAGCATCTCAAAGAAGGTGCCGTGGCGGGCGGTCTTTCCCACATTCTCGATATCTCCGGTTCTGATACACTTCTGGCAGGTGGTCACACGCTTTCTCGGCGGTATCTCCTGTCCTGTAAAATATGGCTTTAAAGGCGCCATACCTGAGTTGATTAACAATAAGCTGTTATCATTATGCGGAACCAGGGAGAAGCTTTTCATCGCCAGATGTCCCTTACTCTCAAAAAATTCAAGGAACATTCTCCTAAGTTCATTCACACCTGTCTTGTTCACGTTACTGTCCTCCGTTAGTTATTTACTTTCTTCTGTCACACTGCCTGCATTCTTCGCATCCTTATAATCTCTGTACTTCTTGCCGCACACGATTCCCCCTCCTGCCACTGCAAGGAAAAACAGAAACTTGATTGCTGTCTGCAGAAAACTTGCTAAAATTGCTGTCATAGATTCAACCTCCGTTCTTAATACATTAGCCAAACTCATTGTACTATCCTATCATATCGAATTTTATTTATCAAGATGTTGCTGTCGATTTTCTGTGATATTTCCTAAATCCACACGGCAACGCCGTTATACCTCCGGTTATCTTTCCACAAAATCGAAGTCCCCATACAGAACCGGTACTTCTGTTCTGTATGGGGATTCTTTTTTTCTAACCTTCATTCTCCGCAGGCAGCGAGTTAATATACGTTTCCACGAGATCGTACGTCCTTGTTCTCGTGGTCTCGGCCTGGGAGGCCGTGTATTCGACGCCTTCCAGAGAACCACCGCTGTACTTTCTCGCCGCTTCCTCCGCTTTTGTATCCCTGCTCTTCAGCCAGGTCTGCTGCTCGCTCTCCAGCTTTCCTTTCGCATCCTCGTCCAGTCCGTTCATGATTTCCGCGTAAATGGTGTTCATCTCAATATTCCAGAGCTTAAACTCCTTCTCGGCCAGCGTCTTCATGGAGTACGTAGTGGAATCAGAGGATTCGCTGCGCATCTTCTGCACCTGGGCGTCCAGCTCTGCCAGACGTTTTTCGTAGTAGGCCAGCTTTTCCTCCTCGTCGCTCTGAAGCACTGCGCTTCCGCCCGGACCTAACGGAGATATGGATGGGGCTGCCGCCGCTGCCGCATCCGCCTTGCTTCCCGGTCCTGCTGCCGCTGCTTCCGGGACCGCTTCATCTGCAGCCTCCTTACTCTCATCCATCTGAATGGATTCCGGAGCAGGCACCGCCGCTCCCTCTGCCGCCATCATCCGGGATGAAGCAGGTTCCGGTACTGCCGCCCCGGCGGCCGCTTCATCCGTGTTCCCGGATACTGCTCCTTCTTCCCCGGCGGGGACTGTTTCTTCCATACGCTTCCTGGCCGCGGCGGGAAGCTCCGTACCCGCTCCCTCCGTATAAGCCTGCGGCATGCCGCCGCCCGCTGTCGTCCCGGGCATCTGCGTCACCGCGACGGTATCCAGAGAGCCGCCGTTCTGCCGGATAAATCTGCTGGTCGCAAACGTCACCGCGATTCCGATGATCAGGATGGCAACGATTACAAGCCAGATTCCTCTATTTTTATTCATGATTATCATCCTAACATACTTTGATAAAATTACCATATCATAAATAAAAAAGAAAGGAAATAGGGTACGTTAATTAGTAAGAGATTGTAAGAGATACGTAAGTTTTACAGGCCTTCATCCACCAGTAAGTTGTCCCCATCGGCGGCAGTGGTCGCCAGTGTATCACACCGCTCGTTTTCCGGATGGCCGGCATGTCCCTTTACCCAGCAGAAGGTGACGCGGTGTGGTTCGATGGCCTTTAAAAGCCTCTCCCACAGGTCGATATTCTTGACCGGGCCGCTCTTGCCGCGCTTCCAGTTGTTCTTCACCCAGTTATCGATCCAGTGCTGGTTAAATGCATCCGTCAGATACTTGGAATCCGAATACAGCTCCACCTCGCAGGGCCGGTTTAACGCCTCCAGTCCCGCGATCGCAGCCATCAGCTCCATACGGTTGTTGGTCGTCCTCACATATCCGGCCGACAGCGTCTTCTCATGGAGCTGCCCTTTGGAATCAGTGAACTGAAGCACAGCTCCGTAACCACCGGGTCCGTCCGGATTTCCTCTTGCAGCTCCATCTGTAAACAATAGTACTTTTCCCATCTTATGTCACTCTCCTAGCTATCTGTCCCATTTATCGCATAATGAATTGATCTGGTCTGCGAATTTTGCCAGATCCTTGTTGGCTCCGCCCTCGTTGTGGCGGATCACCGACAGCAGGCGCTCTCCGGCTGCCAGCAGACGCGCATAGACGCCTACCGCCCGCTTCGCCGTCTCCACCGTCTTCGTTACAACAACTCCGGCCCTCTGCTCCAGCCATCTGCCGGAGGCCAGGTCGTAAACGGAGCCGGAAAACGGCGCCTCCGCCTGATATCCATACTCTTCCTTTAAAACCTGCCCAAACGAATCGCACACGTCGTCATTCCCGTGTACCAAAAATACTTCCCCTGGCTTCTCCTCAAACGCATTCAGCCACTGAATCAGCCCTTCCATATCTGCGTGGGCGCTCATTCCATCCATCTTTTCAATGTGGGCCTCCACATGAATGGTTTCACCGAACAGTCTCACCTCCCGGCCGCCTTCCAGCAGGCTTCTGCCCAACGTCCCGATGGACTGATATCCCGTAAAGACGATGGTACATTCAGGCCGCCATAAATTATGCTTTAGATGGTGCCTGATCCGGCCTGCGTCGCACATGCCCGCCGCAGAGATGATAACCTTCGGTTTTGTGTCGAAATTGATATCTCTCGATTCTGCGCTGGTAACGGAGAGCTTCAGTCCCGCAAATGAGATCGGGTTAATCCCTTGCATGACGAGCGCCTTCGTCTCCTCGTCGTAACAGTCCGTCAGATTATCCTTAAACACATTGGTCGCCTCGACGGCAAGCGGACTGTCGACATAGACCTCGAATCCGTCGTGGCCCTTCACCATGTGCTCCGCCTTGATGATGCGGAACATGTAGAGAAGCTCCTGCGTCCTGCCCACGGCAAATGCGGGAATCACCACATTGCCGCCCCGGTCCAGCGTCCTCTGGACAATATCCGCAAGGATGGAAACGTGGTCCGGTATCCGGCCGTGAAGCCGGTCGCCATACGTACATTCCATTACCACGTAATCCGCGTTTTGGATATACTGCGGATCCCGGATCAGCGGCTTGTTCTTGTTGCCGATATCACCGGAAAATACGATCTTCTTCGAAATATCATTCTCTGTGATCCACACCTCAATGGAGGCAGACCCCAGTAAATGTCCGACATCGGTGAACCGAATGGTAAGGCCCTCCTCCAGTTTTATTATTTCATCATAATTACAGGGGTTAAACTGCTTTAACACCCCTACCGCATCATTCATTTCATACAGCGGCACTTCTTCCTGCCGCCCGGCTCGTCTGGCCTTCCTGTTCTTCCACTCTGCCTCTGATTCCTGGATATGCGCGCTGTCCTTCAGCATGATGTTGCACAAATCCGCTGTGGCTTCGGTGGTGATGATTTCTCCGCGGAACCCTCTCGCATAGATAAACGGAAGCATCCCGGCATGGTCGATATGGGCATGAGTCAGGAGCACGTAATCGATCTCCGAATAGCTCACCGGAAGCTCTGCATTCTCAAAATAGTCCACACCCTGCTTCATACCGCAGTCCACCAGAATCTTAAGTCCTGCGGCCTCTAAATAGTGGCAGCTGCCGGTAACCTCATGGTCCGCACCGATGAACATTAATTTCATTGAAAGCCCTCCTTATTTTTCTTCTGTCGGTCATTTTCCTATTATAGCATAAATTGAAACCTCGTGAAAGACCTCATCCTCCTCTTCTGCCATTCATGCTCATTTTATATGATAATGCAGATCATTCCTCCGTTGCTGTCGTTGATAATCTTCTGTAGCGTATCCTGAAGCTTTAACTGACAGTCCTCCGTAAGCTGGGAGACTTTTGCGGAGATTCCATCCTCCACGATCTGTTCGATGGACTTTCCAAATATATTGGTATTCCAGATGCCTTCCTCGCTCTCTCTGGCATTTTCCTTGATGTAGGCGATCAGATCCTCCGCCTGCTGTTCGCTGCCGACGATCGGGGCGATCTCCGTCTGGATATGGGCCTTGATCAAATTGATGGAAGGCGCCTCCGCCCGCATCTTAACGCCGTATTTGTTGCCGTGCTTGATCACTTCCGGCTCATCCAGGATAATTTCCGAGCGTTCCGGCGTCACGACGCCATACCCTTTTAATCGCACCTGGCTCATGGCCTGGTTCACCTTTTCGTACTCCGCCCGCATCTTTGCAAGATCGCTTAAGGTCTGCATCAGCTGGTATTCGCCTTCAATGGGGATTCCCACGTAGTCGCTTAAGATCTGGTAATAATAGCTGTCATCCACGTCCATGCCCATGGAAACGCTTCCGTCCGCCATATTCATATTTTGTACCTTTACGGCCCGGATACTCTCGGCCGCACCGTCAAACAGATCCGACGTGATATCCTTCATGTGGGTAACCTTTTTCACCATGTCCTTGGCGGCCTGGATAATCTGGGATTTCAGCCAGTGGCTTGCAGGCAGAATCTCCAGCCATTTGGGGATATAGAAATCCATCTCCGTAACCGGGAATTCCTTCAGCACGCGTTCCAGGATATGATAGACGTCATCCTTTTTCAGCTGTTCACAGTTCACCGGCATAACGGTCACGCCGTATTTTTCCCTCATATCCTTTGCCAGGGCCGTGGTCTCATCGGAATACGGCCTTACGGAATTTAAGAGGACGATAAAGGGTTTTCCAAGTTCCTTTAATTCAGTAATGGTCCGCTCTTCTGCGGCTATGTAGTTGGGGCGTTTCAGTTCCCCGATGGTGCCATCCGTCGTGATCACGACACCGATGGTGGAATGGTCATTGATGACCTTTCTCGTTCCGATCTCCGCAGCCTTCGTAAAGGGAATCTCATATTCAAACCACGGGGTCTTTACCAGGCGTTCCTCATCGTTTTCGATGTGTCCGGCAGCTCCTTCGACCATAAATCCAACACAGTCGATAAGCCGCACCTTTGCCTCAATCTCATCGCCCAGCCGGATCTCAGCCGCTTCCTTCGGTATGAATTTGGGTTCCGTCGTCATGATCGTCTTCCCGGCCGCGCTCTGCGGAAGTTCATCTCTCGTCTGTGTTTTCTGATGCTCATCCACCATTTCCGGCAGCACCATCAGTTCCATAAACCGTTTGATAAAGGTGGATTTTCCCGTCCGCACCGGTCCTACAACGCCTATATAAATCTCTCCATTGGTCCGGGCTTTAATATCACTGTATACATCAAAATTGTCCATAAAGATACCCCCTTCTGTGCTGTTATAATATATGCGGGGGATCACTTAATATTCCAGCAAGTCTTTTTAAGATTTTTTGATGTTTCGTTCTTCGTCCCAAAGGGAAAGCCCCAGGTTCTTCCGTCCCTGGGGCTTACTCCTCATGAATCAGCGAAGCGTTTCCTGCTTCTCTTTATCGCTTAAGAAATCATAGTTTGAATTGCGGTAATAATACCAGACAAACAGAAAGCTGAGCAGGGTCATTATGGTGGTCAGTATGCCTCCCTCGATCCCAAAGGCTCCTCCGTTCAGCAGATTGCTTTCCATATATTTTGTTGTGATGATGCCGGGGGGCTGGAGGCCGCTGACAGGCATTCCGTAGACCACCCCCTGAAAGATATTCCAGGTAATGTGATATCCAATACACATCCATATGGATCCCGACCTTAAAAACATATAGGAAAAGAGTATCCCGGCAAGTACGATATTTGAAAAGGAAAAAAACGTTACTCCCGGATTCCTCAGATGAAGCAGTCCAAAAATCACGGAAGGGACAATTATAATAACAGGTACATTGCGGCACCTCCGCAGAACAGCCATTAAAAACCCGCGGTTCAGCGCTTCCTCCGCGATCCCCACCAAAACAAAAGCGACCAGCCACCAGAAGGTCAGCCCCGAGACCGTAATTCCGTCTGATACGATACGGCCCTTTCCTATTGTAAGAACCAAAAGAAAGATGACAGAGCAGTTTACAATTCCCAGCAGCATACCTGCCGCTCCGTCTTTTCTGCTCTGCTTACAGCTTAAGGAATCCAGTCCCATCTCCCGGACCGAATGCTTCATCACCAGGCGCCATATGACGATTGGTACTGCCAGCATAAGAACATCTGTAAGTATCTGAAACGCAACAGGCAGTGAGACGTCATTGAACCAGTCCACCAGGCCGGAAACCTCTCCGGTTGCCGGATTAATATCGCCTGTGGCAATCAAAATCTTTCTCAGTACCTCTATGATCCCAATGCTGGAGACAAGAGACAGACGATCGTAAGCCACCATTGCGATCAGGATAATCCACCCGGACCGGACCTGTCCGAATCTGTTTTTTACCAGTCTGTTGTTCCATAATCGGCTCAATGGCGGCTCCTTCTGCCTATTCACTTAAATAGGCCTTCTTCACAGAATCATCATTCATCAGTTCCTTCGCATCACCGCTCAGAACAATGTCGCCCGTCTCTAAAACGTAGGCCCTGTTAGCGATGGAGAGCGCCTTCTTCGCGTTCTGCTCCACCAACAGCACCGTGGTTCCGGACTTGTTGATCTCCTGAATAATGTCGAAAATCTCGTTTACGTAGATCGGAGACAGACCCATGGACGGTTCATCCATGACGATCAGCTTCGGGTGAGACATCAGCGCGCGCCCCATGGCCAGCATCTGCTGTTCACCGCCGCTCAAGGTACCGGACGGCTGGTTCTTACGCTCCAGCAGTCTCGGAAAACGCTTGTAGATCATCTGCAGCGTCTCTTCGATCTCCGTCTTGTCTTTTCTCGTATAGGCGCCCAGCTTCAGATTCTCTCAAACACGGTCAGATCCGCGAATACATCGTCTGCCCTGGAACGTGAGCCATTCCCATGCCGACGATTTTGTCCCCGCGGACCTTCGTTGGTATCGCCCGTCAAAGCCAATCGAGCTGCCTGCCGCTTTCAGCAGACCGGTGATCGTGTGCAGCGTCGTCGTCTTTCCCGCGCCGTTGGCTCCGATTAAGGCCACGATCTCCCCTTCATTTACTTCAAAGGATATGCCTTTAACGCCTTAATGACACCATAATATACTTCCAGATTTTTAACTTCCAGTATTGCCATGCCTGTCTCCTCCTATTCTCCGAGATATGCTTTGATGACCTCCGGGTCATTTAACACATCCACCGTATTGCCCTGGGCGAGCACCTGACCGAAGTTTAACACCGTCAGCTTCTCGCAGATACCGGAGACAAGTTTCATATCGTGTTCGATCAGAAGAATGGTCATGTCGAAATTATCGCGGACAAACCGGATGGTATCCATCAGTTCCTTCGTCTCGTTAGGGTTCATACCGGCCGCCGGCTCGTCGAGAAGCAGAAGCTTCGGGTTCGTCGCCAGCGCACGGGCTATCTCCAGCTTCCGCTGTTTGCCGTAGGGCAGATTGGAAGCCAGGTAATCCTTTTCCTTATCCAGATCAAATACTTTCAGCAGCTCCACCGCTTTCTCATCCATGGTCTTCTCCACCTTAAAGTACTTGGGAAGGCGCAGAATTCCGGCTACGGTTGAATAGGAATACTGGTTGTGAAGTCCCGCTTTTACGTTGTCGAGAACGGTCAGTTCCTTAAACAGACGGATATTCTGGAAGGTTCTGGCCACACCCGCGCGATTGATCTCCATGGTCTTCTTTCCCGTGATGTTCATCCCGTCCAGCTGGATCGTTCCCATATTGGGCTTATATACACCGGTCAGCAAGTTGAATATCGTCGTCTTACCGGCGCCGTTGGGGCCGATCAGGCCATAGAGCTGGCCCTTCTCGATGGTTATGCTGAAATCATCCACGGCGCGCAGTCCGCCGAAAGAGATGCCGAGGTTTTTAATTTCAAGTAATGCCATGCTTATGAAACCTCCTTATCTGCCGTGTTTTTATGGAAATACCGTCTCAGGGAATGACGTTTTCTGAAATCGATGAATTTCGGACTCCAGTTGAAAATCATCATGACGATCAGAACGATGGCGTAGATCAGCATACGGTACGTATTAAGTCCGCGGAGCAGCTCCGGAAGCAGCGTCAGGATCACCGCCGCAATCATGGAACCGCGGATATTTCCGATTCCGCCCAGCACAACGAATACAAGAATCATGATGGACTGATTGTATCCGAAGTTCTTCTGTGTCGCCGTCAGCGCCGATAAGTTGTGGGAATAAAGGACTCCCGCAACACCGGCCAGAGAAGCCGATATCGTAAACGCCATCAGCTTGTACTTCGTGATGTTGATTCCGATGGATTCCGCCGCAATCCGGTTGTCGCGCACCGACATGATGGCGCGGCCCGATCTGGAATGGATCAGATTCAGGACGATAAACAGCGTGATCAGGATCAGGATAATTCCCACCGTAAACGTGGCGTTCTTCGGCGTTCCGTTGATACCCTGGGCGCCGTTCATGATAATCTGGCCGTCTTCCGCCATATTAAGCGCCATGGCGTTTTTGATGGAGACATGGATGCCGTTCGCATCCTTTCCCAGATAGATGACATTGACTACATTCTTGATAATCTCACCGAATGCCAGCGTAACAATGGCCAGATAGTCGCCTCTCAGCCTTAATACCGGGATTCCCACGATGATGCCGGCTACAGCCGCAGCCGCAGCGCCCACCAGAATCGCCAGTGTAAAGCGGACTCCCACACTGGGAATCGCCTCCAGCATACAGATGGAAAACAGAGAGCTGGAAAATGCGCCCACGCACATGAAACCGGCGTGTCCCAGGCTCAGTTCCCCCAGTATGCCTACCGTCAGATTTAAAGAAATCGCCATAATCGTATAGATACAGAGCGGCACCAGAAGGCCCTTCATCAGGCTGCTTAAATGCCCCCCATTGATAAGGATCTCTACAATAATATAGGCTGCTATCACAATCCCATAGGTCACTAAATTATTTCTTGTTGTTTTATTTATCTGCAGACTCTTAGTCTTTCCACTTTTTCCCATGGCCCCCACCTACACTTTCTCGTTAATCTTCTTGCCCAGAATACCGGTAGGCTTTACAAGAAGTACAATGATCAGGACTGCGAAAACGATGGCGTCGGAAAGCTGGGAAGAGATGTATGCCTTGCTCAGGTTCTCGATCACGCCCAGAAGCAGGCCGCCGATAAAAGCGCCCGGAATGGAGCCGATTCCGCCGAATACGGCGGCAACGAAGGCCTTGATTCCCGGCATGGAACCGGTGTACGGCGTCAGGGTCGGATATGCGGAGCAGAGTAAGGTACCCGCGATGGCGGCTAATGCGGAACCGATGGCAAACGTAAGCGCGATCGTTCCGTCCACGTTGATTCCCATCAGCTGTGCGGCCCCTTTATCTTCGGAGACAGCCAGCATGGCCTGTCCCGCCCTCGTCTTCTTGATAAATGTGGTCAGTACAATCATAATCACGATACAGGAGACGATGGTTACCAGCGTTTCTCCTGAGATCGTCAGTCTTCCGCCGGCAAGCTTCAAAGCCGGAATCGTTACAACGGATGTAAAGGATTTCGGATTGGAGCCAAAAACGAGCAGCGCGATGTTCTGAAGTAAGTAGCTGACACCGATTGCCGTAATTAAGACAGCCAGAGGTGAAGCCATGCGGAGAGGTCTGTATGCGACCTTTTCAATGGTTACGCCGAGAACCGTACATATAATGACAGCAAGAAGAATGCCAACAGCCGGTGGAAGCCCCATCGTGCTGACAACGGTGAATACCACGTATCCTCCGATCATGATGACATCGCCGTGAGCGAAATTCAGCATCTTGGCGATACCATATACCATGGTGTATCCCAGAGCAATTATTGCATACACACTGCCCAGGCTTAAACCATTAATAAAATAGGATATGAAACTCATCATATCATCGCACCTCATTCGTTGTTTATTCCCGAGAACAGCGAACCAAACGGATACGCTGGCGCGTCCATTTGGCGACTGCCGCGAGGGTCAAAACCCCCGCTGCCGCGGGTATTGGATTTGAAAAGAAGAGGGTCGTCCTCTGGACGACCCTCCATTGGGTCATATACCAAGCAGTATTTACTTGATAAACTTACATTGCATTGTATACGCCGTCTACGATCTTTACAGCCTTCGGAGCCTTCTCCGGCTCGCCGTCAGCGGTCCACTTCATGCCTGAGCCGGTTAATCCGTCAACAGAAACCTCTGTCATGGCTGTCTTTAACTTGTCACAGATTGTGGAAGCGTCCATGTCCGGAGTAATGCCCGCTTTTTCTCCGGCAGCCTTGATCGCATATACTGCATCGTAGGCATCGGCAGCGAACTGGTTCGGTATGTCGCCGTATTTCTCTTTATATGTAGCAACGAAATTCTTTGTCAAGTCATCCTGTGCATCGGCAGCGAATGGTGTCAGCAGCATAATGCCTTCTGCCAGTGATGTGTCGAAGTTCTCCACGGTTAAAAGACCATCCAGACCGTCACAGCCGAAGAAATCCGGTTCGTATCCCATCTGCTTTGCCTGCACCAGAATTAAGGATGCCTGCTGATAGTAGATCGGAAGGAATACCAGTTCTGCGCTGGCGTCCTGTGCCTTCTGAATCTGTACGGAGAAGTTCGTATTGTTGTCAGCGGTAAACGCTTCATCGGCTACCACTTCAAAGCCCTGGTTAGCGGCTTCCGCGATGAACTTGTCATGAATACCGGATGAATAAACATCGGAACTGTCATAGATAATTGCCACTTTGGTAGCCAGCTTGTTCTCGCCGATATACTGGGCCGAAGCAGCACCCTGGTTCGGATCGGAGAAGCAGATACGGAACTGGTTGTCAAACTTTGCACAGTCCACAGCAGAACCTGACGGTGTCAGCTGGAACAGGTTGTCATTGCTGGACTCTGCGCCTACAGCGATACACGGTGCGGAAGTAACCGTACCGACTAACATCTGCATACCCCAGTCCTTTAATGTGTTGTAAGCGTTGACCGCTTTTTCTGTGTCGCTCTCGTCATCCTGGAAATTGTACTCGATCTGTGCACCGCCGATACCGCCGGCCGCGTTGATCTCATTGATTGCCAGTTCAGCGCCGTTCATAACGGCCTGTCCGTAAATAGCAGTTCCTCCTGTAATCGGTCCGATTCCGCCGATCTTAAAGGAACCTCCTGCAGTCTGGTCAGCTGCTCCGGCATCCGCTGCAGCTGTCGTTTCCGCTGCGCCTGCCGTTGTCGCGCCATTGTCACTCTTACCGCCGCATGCAGTTAAGGATGCAGCCATAGCGGCAGCCAGGCCAAGGCTTACCAGCTTCTTTGTTGTTTTTTTCATAATTCATTCCTCCTCTTGAATTTTGAAATTCATATATACAGTTCCTATGACTATATATACATAGTCTCTATAATAAGATGGCTTTTTTAAAATGTCAACTAATTTCCAGATATTCTTTCAAAATTCAATCATCCATCCATATTTTACCATGGAAGGTCAGAGCTCTCGATAGTTTTGTCCCGCAGCATCAGACCTTTTACGGCCTCAGAGGCTGGTTTATCATCGAATAATATTGCATTAACCTGTTCCACGATTGGCATGTCGATCTCATATTTTTCTGAGAGCTTCAGCGCCGCCTTCGCGGAGTAGACGCCTTCCACCACCATCTTCACTTCCTTCATGGCCTCTTCCATGGTATACCCTTTTCCAATCAGGATTCCGGCGCGACGGTTCCGGCTGTGCATGCTGGCGCAGGTAACGATCAGATCACCGATTCCCGACAGTCCGCAGAAGGTCTGGAACTTACCGCCCATAGCGGTTCCCAGCCTGGCAATCTCGGCAATTCCCCTCGTGATCAGCGCGGCCTTCGTGTTGTCGCCGTATCCCAGTCCATCCGCAATACCGGCGGCCAGGGCAATGACATTCTTAAGCGATCCGCCCAGTTCGATTCCCTGCATATCCGGGCTGGTGTAGACGCGGAACACCTCACTCATGAAGACGGACTGGACGTACTCCGCAGTCTTTTTGCTGTGGGCACCTGCGACGCAGGTGGTGGGAAGCCCCTTACTCACCTCTTCCGCGTGGCTGGGTCCCGACAGAACCGCGACGTCCGCCATGGGAAGCTCCTCCTCCAGAATCTCGGAAAGCGTTTTAAGCGTCGATTCCTCAATTCCCTTTGCCACATTTACAATAATCTGTCCTTCTCTGCAGTAAGGCTTCATCTTCTGTGCCGTGGAGCGGACATAGACGGAAGGAACAGCGGTAACCAGCACGTCCTTATCCTTCATGACCTCCTCCAGGCTTTCCGTAAACATCATCCCATCCGGAAGAACCAGATCCGGCAGAGTGTGATGGCGCCCAGTCGTCTTCATCTCCGTAATTTCCTCCGGCAGCGCCGACCATACGGATACGTGATGACCGTTGTTATACAGGAGAACAGCCAAAGCGATTCCCCAGCTACCTGAACCGACAATCCCAATCTTTGCCATGATACTTCACCTCGTTTTTATTTTTTACCAAAACTTATTTTGTTTTCATTTCCATGAACCAGTCTTACAATATTGGCCCTGTGGCGCCAGAATGCCTGGGCGCTGATCACAGCCGCAACTATGTAAAACTCAGGGAGATATCCCGCCTGCACAGAAAAGCTGCCGTTACTACCCATAACAATCATCCACACGAGAAAAATCGTGGCTACCACCAGCGATCCCAGTGAGACGAACCTCGTCACAGCCACAATCAGGACAAAGGCCAGGAGAGTCACCACCATCAGCCGTAAGTCCAGGGCTACGATGAGACCGGCGGTGGCCGCGATTCCCTTTCCGCCCTTAAAATTCAGATAGAACGGATAGTTGTGTCCCAGAATGACGCCAAGACCGGTATAAAGTACCAGCAGACAGGCGATCTCCAGCCGGTCCCTAAAAAGGATCCGGACAAGAATACAGGGGATAAACGCCTTCAAAAAGTCTCCGAAGAAGACAACCGCTCCCGCTTTCTTTCCCAGCACGCGAAGCGCATTGGTCGTCCCTGAGTTGCCGCTTCCGTAATTACGGATGTCAATCTTATTCAGCCTGCCGTAAATATAGCCGGTCTGAAGCAGGCCAAATAAATAGCCCGCTGCCAGACAAATGATTCTTTCCATACCTACTGTTCCTTTCCGCTGCGCTCTCTGGCAATAAACTTGAGAGAGGTTCCCTTGAACCCGAAGGCTTCCCTGATCTTATTCTCGATATACCGCGTGTAGGAGAAATGCATCAGATTCTTATCATTGACGAAGATGACGAACGTCGGCGGCTTCACCGCTACCTGTGTAATATAGTAGAGTCTCAGGCGTTTTCCCTTATCCGACGGCGGCTGCTGTAAGGCTACCGCTTCTGTCATGATCTCGTTTAACACACCCGTGGCGACGCGAAGCGTCTGGTTCTGTCTCACCATGTCAATCAGCTCAAACAGGCGGTTCGTCCTCTGTCCCGTCTTCGCCGAGATGAACACGTACTCCGCATATGGCATGAAGGCCAGCGTATCCTTAATCTTATTGGTGTATTCGTAAATAGTCTTATCGTTCTTTTCGATGGCATCCCATTTATTCACGGCAACGATGATTCCCTTTCCGCGCTCATGGGCGATGCCGGCGATCTTGGCATCCTGTTCTGTCACACCCTCTGTGGCGTCAATCACCACCACCACCACATCCGCGCGTTCCACCGCGGTTACTGTACGGATGATGCTGTAGCGTTCCAGTTCTTCCTTAATCCTGCTCTTCCGGCGAAGTCCGGCCGTGTCGATAAAGACGTACTCCGTCCCGTTATGCACGATCTCCGTATCCACCGCATCCCTCGTGGTTCCCGCGATATCGGATACGATTACGCGGTTTTCTCCCACCAGCTGGTTGATAATGGAGGATTTGCCGACGTTGGGCTTACCGACGATGGCAATTCTCGGTCTGTCATCCTCCTCTTCCTCTTCTGTGCTCTCGCCGAAGTATTTGACCACCTCGTCGAGCAGCTCGCCCAAGCCGAGTCTGGAGGCGGCAGAAACCGGAACCGGATCGCCGATGCCGAGATTATAAAACTCGTATACATCGTTGCCGAACTTTTCGAAGCTGTCCACCTTATTGACAGCTAGAACGACCGGCTTCTTGGACTTGCGCAGCATGTCGGCAACCTTGGAATCCGCGTCCACCAGGCCCTGGCGCACATCCACGATAAAGACGATGACGTCCGCAGTCGCGATGGCGATCTCCGCCTGTTCTCTCATCTGGGACAGGATGATGTCGCTGCTGTCCGGCTCGATTCCGCCCGTATCAATCAGGGTAAAATTCTTGTCCAGCCACGTACAGTCAGCATAGATTCTGTCTCTTGTGACACCGGGAGTATCCTTAACAATGGATATCGTATCTCCGGCTAATACATTAAACAACGTAGACTTCCCGACATTGGGACGGCCTACGATGGCAACAACTGGTTTACTCATATGAAATCTCCTTTAACTCGTATCCTTCATAGGAAGGGCTTCCCTCTTCCACAGGATGAAGTACGGCCTGTACAAAATCCTGACCGCTTGATTTTACAATATCTACCTTTACTTGTAAAGCTTTTTGTAATTCGCCGCGGGTAATATCGTCCAGAAACACCTCTTCACCGCTGCGGAACATGCACTCCGGAAGCAGCAGTCTCGATCCCAGACTCTTATCCTTAAGCTGGCCGATCAGGTCCTGCCCGGTGACCAGTCCGGCCACTGTGATCTGCTCCCCGAAGAAGTAATTCCTGATCGGGTACACGTGAATCTTACAGTTCGGGAATTTCCTGCGGACGGAATTCACGTGGCGCTCAATGAACGGGGCCGCCAGCTGTCCGGTGGCGATGGAAATCTCCTCCTCCACGCTGTCTCCCTGCAGTTCCTGAAGTGCGGACTCAACCTCCTCTTCCAGGAGCCTCAGCATCCCGACGCCGTTCTCCAGCTGAATGTATCCGTCATACCGTTCTTCCTCCGGCAGCGGACGTCCCGCCAGAATGTAAAACTCGTCGCTGGCGTGAATAAAATGGGTCCCGTGTTCCTCATAGAGCTTCTTCTGCCACCGCTCGATCAAGTCGATGGTTTTAGCAGCATCTTCCTTTTCGATGGGCTTTAGCGGGTAGAGTCCGTCGCGAAACCTGGAGAGCCCGACGGGAACCACGGAAACGCTCTCCATATAAGGCAGATACTTCGATAAGTCTCTTATGGTCCGTTCCAGCTCCTCCCCGTCATTTAAGCCCTTGCATAAAACGATCTGGCCGTTCATGGGGACTCCGGCTTCGTAAAGCTCATCGATCCGCTTTAATGCCTGTCCGGCAAAACGGTTGTGAAGCATCTCGCAGCGAAGCTCGGGATTGGTCGTCTGCACCGAGATGTTGATGGGAGCCAGCTTGAACTTAATGATGCGCTCCACATCGTAATCGCTTAAGTTGGTCAGCGTCACGTAATTGCCCTGCAAGAAGGACAGCCTGGTATCGTCATCCTTAAAATACAGCGTCTCGCGCATTCCCGGCGGCATCTGGTCGATGAAGCAGAACACGCATTTGTTCCGGCAGGAACGGTATTCGCTCATCAGGCCGTTCTCAAAGGTGATTCCCAGGTCCTCATATCCGTTTTCTATCTCCAGCTCCCACTCTTCGCCGTCGGCCTTTCTGACCTCCATGACGATGGATTCGCTGTTCATATAATATTCATAATCGAAAATGTCTTCCAGCTCATGGCCGTCTATCGACAACACGCAGTCGCCAGGCTCCAGTTCCAGCGCCTCCGCGATGGACCCGGGATCCACAGCCCCTATTTTATGTCCTTTTCTGCTCATATTTTCTGTTGTTTCCCTTCTGTTTTATCTTCTCTATCATAACAATATTATCAATCTTTGTAAAGAAAGCCTTTTTTGTTTTTTTCCATGAAATGTAAGAATTGCTATTGACGCATTGTGTCGAAGAATGGTATAAATGGATGTAAGATTAGAACTGGGCAGTCTTACGGGACTGCCTGTTATTAATTTATGGAGGATTTCATTATCATGGCAAATGATTATGTATTTAATGACCAGCTGCCGGTTGCACCGCTAAAGATCGCGGCACTGGAGAGCTGCCGGGAGCTGGCAGGAAAAGTCAACGACCATATCGTAGATTTCCGTCGAAACGATATCGAGGAATTAAAGCGGCGCGAGGCCGATCTCCACTACCGTGGATACGATGTCGATTCTTATCTTCTTAGCTGCGACTGTCCCCGTTTCGGAAGCGGTGAAGCCAAAGGCATCATCAAAGAGTCTGTCAGAGGTACCGATATTTTTGCAATGGTGGACATCACTAATTACAGCATATCCTATACCGTCAATGGTTATACCAATCATATGTCTCCGGACGACCATTTCCAGGATTTAAAGCGAATTATAGGCGCCTGCTCGGCTACGGCACACCGCGTCAATGTCATTATGCCGTTTCTCTATGAGAGCCGCCAGCACAAGAGAAGCAAGCGCGAATCCCTCGACTGCGCCATGGCGCTGGAAGAACTGACCTCCATGGGTGTCAGCAACATCATCACCTTTGACGCTCATGATCCGCGTGTGCAGAATGCGATACCGCTTCACGGATTCGATAATTTTATGCCTACCTACCAGTTTGTAAAGGCATTTTTATGCCATTATCCGAATCTGCCCATCGACAAGGATCATCTCATGGTCATCAGTCCGGACGAGGGCGCCATGGACCGCGCCGTCTATCTGGCCAACAACTTAAGCGTGGACATGGGTATGTTCTATAAGAGAAGAGACTACTCCAGAGTCGTAGGCGGACGCAATCCCATCGTAGCCCATGAGTTTCTGGGCGCTTCCGTGGAAGGCAAGACCGTTCTCATCGTGGATGACATGATCTCCTCCGGCGAGAGCATGCTGGACACAGCCAAGGAGTTAAAGGAACGCAAAGCGGAAAAGGTCATTGTCTGCTGTACCTTCGGACTCTTCACAAACGGCCTGGACAAGTTCGACGAATACTATGCAAAGGAATACATCGATCTGGTTGTGACTACCAACTTAAGCTACCGCCCGAAGGAGCTGCTGAGCCGCGAATGGTACGTGGAAGCCGATATCAGCAAGTATATCGCCGCCATCATCAATTCCTTAAACCACGACGTATCGATCAGCACCGCGCTTTCCCCTACGGAGAAGATTCAGAATCTGCTCAAGAAACGCCACAGCGACGGATACGATTACTATCAGACCATCCTGTAGCCGCAGTCTGCCGAAAGGCGGCATATGCAAGAACCCCTCAGACGGTATTACGACCGTTTCGGAGGGGTTCTTTTATTTCAAAAAACAGTCCATACTATGAAATAAAAATCCTCCTGCGCAAGAGTCGGGCTTGCCAAACTCTCTCTTCTGTTTCGGCAAATGCTCCTTACGATTCTTTTATGGAAAGAAATGCCGCTAAATTTCCTCTCTCATTCCCCATCGTCCTGTGGGAAAATAAGTAGTCCGGATTGCAGTGGGTACAGATATCGGTAATCTGGATATTATCCGCCTTTACTCCCGCTTCCAGAAGGACAATTTCATTGGCACGCCAGAGATTCAGCAGGAATTTTCCGTTTGGCTTCTCCCGAAGCAGTTCCGGCCAGTATTCTTCCGAAAATGCCCGGCGAAATTCTGCAGCCACTTCCTCTCCCACTTCGTAGCAGTCCTGACAAATACTGGGACCGATGCAGGCAATGATGTCCTCCGGCTTCGAGCCGTACTCCCGGCCCATGGCTTCCATCGTCACCCGGCCCATACGGGCCACCGTTCCTCTCCAGCCAGAGTGGCTTAAGCCTATAGCCCGATGGATTGGATCGAGGAAGTAGAGCGGCACACAGTCCGCGTAAAACGTCACCAGTGTCATGCCCGGCACATCCGTGATCAGGCCGTCGATGTCCTGATAGTCCCGTTCCCTGGTGATCCCCTTGCCCGCATCGTCTTCCGTCACCCGGCGGATGTTGGTCGTGTGAGTCTGCCAGGACAGTACCATTCTCCCCTCATCCACGCCGATCGCCTTCGCCATCCTGCGGTAATTCTCCCGCACATGGTCCGGATCATCCCCCTTTAAAAATGCGAAATTCATGGTAGCATACACGCCGGTGCTCACGCCGCCCATGCGGGTGGAAAATCCGTGGCGCACGATGCCGGTCTTCTCCAGCATCGGAAAAGACAGATAGGGAACGCCATCCGCCATCCGGCATTCTAGCACCGGCAGTTCCTGTTTTCGCTTCCATATATCTCTCATCGTCAAACCTCCTTTGAAACAATCACCTGCACAGTCCGCGCATGAATCACAGCGCCGGTAAGACGCCCCTCCACTGACAGCGAGGCGTCAAAATGCATCACGGATCAGCGTGATCCGGTCTCCGAGGATGGCGACCACATCAAAGCGGCACGGCATGGCCTCGCTGACCCGGTTTTTGTATAAATAGTATTCCGCTGCGCGGCGGATGTGCTGCTGTTTTCTGTAGTCCACCGCCTCTGCGGGGCTGCCCTGTCTCTCATCCCGCCGGTATTTCACCTCGACGAAGACCAGGTACTCCCCGTCACGCGCGATGATGTCGATCTCCCCGCGCCGGCCCGAAAAATTCCGGGCAACGATTTTATAGCCCTGTTCTATCAAATAGGCAGCCGCCATCTCTTCATAGCCGCTGCCAATCTCACGCTTATTCATTCAGTTCCCCATCAGTCCACAAAATTCCTGATAAAACTCCTCCGGTGAATGGCACACGGACCGATCTCCTTAAGCGCCGCGATGTGCGCCGCTGTTCCGTAGCCTTTATGCTTTGCAAAGCCGTACTCCGGGAACAGCTTGTCGTACTCTGCCATCATATGGTCTCTCGTAACCTTTGCCATGATGCTGCCCGCCGCGATGGAGACGCTCTTCGCATCGCCCTTGATGATCGGGACCTGCGGGATATCCAGTCCCGGAATCGTCACCGCGTCGTTTAAAAGCACCTGCGGGACAGAGGTAAGCTGGCTGACTGCCAGCCGCATGGCCTCATATGTGGCCTGAAGAATATTGATCTCATCGATCCGCTCCGGTCCGACCACTCCGACGGCAAAGCTCACAGCCTTCTCCTGGATCTCCAGAAACAGTTCCTCGCGCCGCTTCTCCGACAGCTTCTTCGAATCATTTAAAAACAGGATCTCACAGTCCCGCGGAAGGATCACCGCTCCGGCCACAACCGGCCCTGCAAGAGGTCCTCTGCCGGCCTCATCGATTCCACAGACGAGGACACTATCCTCATACTGCCTTTCGTAGCTTTTCATCAGCTCTAAGCGTTCCCGCTCGGCAGCCAGTTTTTCTTCGCTTAACTTTCTCATCGTAGGTTTACTCCGCTTTCGTATTCTCTGAAGGTAATTCGTAACAGTTCAGACGACTCATCTTCCCGCCGTCTGAACTGTTACGGCAATTCCGGAGGCAGCTCCAGAGTGATCTTCCCCAGCTTTCCACTTCGGAAATCATCGATCAGAAGTCGGGAAGCCTTTGCAAGCTCCAGTTCTCCGCCTTTTGAGAGGCACGCTCTGGCCTTTGCGATCTGGTTTAGAAGTCCCACTGCATCGGAAGCATCCGTCTGGTATTTGTCTTCCAGCACATCGGATACTTTTCTGAAGGAAGCGGATCAGCTCCAGTGCCAGTTCATCTTTATTTAAAATTTCGTCGTTAATCGAACCGATCAGCGCAAGGCGGATTCCCACCACCTGATCCTCAAACTTAGGCCATAAGATTCCCGGGGTATCGAGAAGCTCCAGGCTCTTATTCAGCCGGATCCACTGATTGCCCTTCGTCACACCCGGCTTGTTTCCGGTCTTCGCGCATGCCTTGCCGGCAAAGGAATTGATAAACGTGGACTTGCCCACGTTGGGGATTCCCACCACCATGGCACGGACCGGACGGTTTAAGATTCCCCGCCTCCGGTCACGCTCGATCTTTTCCTTACACGCTTCCTGCACGACTCCGTTAATCGCCTTCAGACCGGCTCCGCTCTTGGAGTTCACCTTTACCACGAAGTACCCCTTCTCCTGGAAGTAAGCGGCCCACTTAAGGTTGCAGCGCTCATCGGCAAGGTCGGACTTGTTAAGCAGGATCAGCCGCGCCTTTCCCGCTCCGAGATCATCAATATCCGGGTTCCGGCTGGAAAGCGGAACTCTGGCATCTACCAGTTCTATAATTAAATCGATTAATTTGATATCTTCCTTCATGGCCCTTTTGGCCTTGGTCATATGACCCGGATACCACTGTATATTCATCATCTACCTCTATTTCGAACGGATCAGCTCCAGATTCGCCAATGGTGCAATCCGGATCCAGACTCTTCCCTGAATCTGCTTTCCGCTCACGTTGCCCACATTGGAAAAACGGCTGTCTTCGCTGCTGTCTCTGTTATCGCCTAAAAGGAAATACTCGTCTTCCCCCAGCTTTACCGGGTTCTCCGCGATACCTGCCAGTGAAATGCTGCCAGCTCCTTCCGGCTGTTCAATTAACTCATCATTGATATAAATCTGACCGCCCTTAATCTGCACGGTCTCACCGGGCAGACCGATCACGCGCTTTACGTTCATCTTCTGGTCTTCCCGTTCAAACACCACCACGTCAAAACGGTCCGGCTTCCCGAAATCGTAAGACAGACGGTCCATCAGTACTACATCCTCCGACTGCAGAAGCGGAGTCATGGAATGTCCTGCAATCGGAATCTGGGTCCCATATGCATAAACAATAAACCATGCAAACGCGATCACAACGGTAATGTCTACAATCCAGTTGACCACATGGCGGATCCGGTTGTTCTCTTCACTGTTATAAAACTCCACTCTTTATGCACATCCCATCTATTAAGAAAGGGACAATTTTCATTGTCCCCCTGGCTGTCTCAGAATTATTTCACTAACTCTTTAACCTTAGCAGCTTTACCTACTCTGTCTCTTAAGTAATTCAGTTTCGCTCTTCTTACTTTACCTCTTCTGATCACTTCGATGTTATCTACAGAAGGAGAATGTAATGGCCATGTCTTCTCAACGCCGATGCCGTTGGAGTTCTTTCTTACTGTGAAAGTCTCTCTTGCGCCGCCGTTCTGTCTCTTAATAACAGTTCCCTCGAAAATCTGGATTCTTTCGCGGGTTCCCTCTTTGATCTTGTTGTATACCTTAACGGTATCGCCAACGTGGAACTCCGGTACTGTCTGCTTTAACTGTGCTGCTTCAATATTCTTGATAATGTCGTTCATCGTGTGAACCTCCTTGATTATATTTGATGTTCTTAATACTTCATACTGACGTAATCCGTAACAGAGGACCATCTCCTTGCGTCACAACGTCTAATATTTTATCATAAAGAATTGTCGATTGCAAGTCCCTTTTTGCAATTTTCTTCCTGAATATCCTGACTTTCCGGCTTCTTCGCCAGACTCTCCAGATATTCCTGTTCCTTTTTCGACAGCACCGCATCCTTTAACAGATCAGGCCGTCTCTCATACGTCCGTTTGATGGACTGTTCTCTCCGCCAGGTGTCGATATTCTTATGGTGGCCAGAAAGCAGAACCTCCGGTACCCGCAGGCCTTTATACTCTTCCGGCCTGGTGTACTGCGGATATTCCAGAAGATTGTCGTGAAAGGACTCGAACTCCGCTGAGACATCGTTATTCAGCACGCCGGGAACGAGGCGGGAAATGCAGTCGATCATAACCATGGCCGGCAGCTCTCCGCCGGTCAGAACGTAGTCACCGATGGACAGGTAATCCGTGGCCACCAGCTCCAGGGCGCGCTCATCCACGCCCTCGTAATGGCCGCACAGAAATACCAGTTCCTCTTCTTCGCCAGTTCCTCTGCAATCTTCTGATTGAAAACCGTCCCCTGCGGGGTCAGATAAATCACCCGGGGCTTCTTTCCGATTCTGTCACACAGGTCGTCATAGGCATCACAGATGGGCATCGGCTGCATCACCATGCCCGCGCCGCCGCCGTACGGATAATCGTCCACATGCCGGTGCTTGTCCGTCGAGTATTCCCTGATATCTATGGCTTCAATCGAAATCAGGCCATTCTCCACGGCTCTGCCGATGATGCTGGTGTGAAGGCCGTCTAACACCATGTCGGGAAATAAAGTCAGTATATGGAAGTTCATGTTTTCCTCCTTATAAGTCCAGAAGTCCGTCCATAATATGGACCGTAATCACTCCCGCCTCTAAATCCACGTTCCGGATGCACTCCCGGATGGCGGGCAAAAGGACTTCCTTCCCTTCCGCCGTCTTCACCTCGTACACATCGTTAGCGCCGGTCTTGATGACATCCGTCAGGGTGCCGAACGGTTCCCCGTCCTCAGTCACCACCTTTAAACCGATCAGGTCAACAATAAAATTCTCATCCGGCCCCAGCTTCACCGCCTGGTCTCTCGTGACAAGAATGTCTTTTCCCTTGTACTTCTCTATATCTTCAATTGTGTCATATCCCTTAAACTTCAGTATAACCATATTTTTAAAGAATTTAACACCCTCAATTTCCAGTTTCAGCTGTTCTTTTCCCGTATCCAGAATCACTTGCTTCAGCTTTTTAAAACGTGCCGCATCATCTGTCGTCGGGAAAACCTTGACCTCCCCTTTGACACCGTGTGTAGAGGAAATAACGCCAACTCTCAGTAACTGTTCCATCATTTTTCTCCCTTGCAAATAACACTTTGCCATAATATAGAAAAGACCGTCTTCCTGACAGGCCGGCGGTCTTCGTTTACGTATTGGCTACTGAATTTCTACAATAACCTTCTTGTCTTCTTTGGAAGCTGCTGCTTTTACTACAGAACGGATAGCCTTAGCGATCCTGCCCTGCTTGCCGATGACTTTACCCATATCGGAAGGCGCTACCGTAAGTTCAAGGACGATTTCGTCGTCTTTCACAGACTCGGTAACAGCAACCTCGTCTGGATTATCAACCAGTGCTTTCGCAATTACTTCTACTAATTCTTTCATATGCTTCACCACTTTCCCCCAAACGGTTGTAAGGGGGACTTTCCTATTAAACTACTGGATGCCGGCGATTTTCAAAAGCTTGCTTACCTTCTCAGTTGGCTGAGCACCTGTTGCTAACCACTTCTTAGCGGACTCTTCGTTGAACTTGATTACGCTCGGATCTGTGTTCGGATCGTAATAACCAACCTCTTCAATGAACTTGCCATCTCTTGGGGATCTGGAATCTGCAACTACAATTCTATAGAAAGGAGCCTTCTTCTGTCCCATTCTCTTTAATCTCATCTTTACTGCCATGTGATTCACCTCCTTGAATATTTGTGTTTTCGCATACTGCGTATCTATAGTCAATGCAGTAAAACTGCCTTGCTAACTTCTTTGCTCCAATTAAAACGGCATCTTGAACTTGCCGAATAATCCGCCCTTCTTCTTACCGCCGCCCATCATGCCGGGAAGCTGCTTCATCATCTTCTTCATCTGGTCGAACTGCTTGACGATCCGGTTGACTTCACTGATATCAACACCGGCGCCTCTGGCGACCCTCTGTTTTCTGGAAGCGTTCTTCATGAGGTCCGGATTCGTCCGTTCCTTATCCGTCATAGACAGGATGATGGCTTCCACGCGGTCCATGGCCTTTTCGTCCACTTCCACGTCCTTCATCTGTCCCATACCAGGCATCATGTTCATAATGCTCGACATGCCGCCCATCTTTTTGATCTGGTTCATCTGATCCAGGAAATCGTTGTAATCAAATTCGGCCTTCCGCAGCTTCTGAGACAGCTCTTTCGCCTTCTCCTCATCCACCTGGCTCTCCGCCTTCTCGATCAGAGAAAGGATATCGCCCATTCCGAGGATTCTCGAAGCCATACGGTCCGGATAAAACTGCTCCAAATCGGACAGCTTTTCTCCCATACCGATGTACAGAATCGGCTTTCCGGTTACAGACCGGATCGAAAGTGCCGCGCCGCCTCTGGTATCGCCATCCAGCTTGGTTAAGATAACTCCGTCAATACCGATCTTGTCATTGAACATACCGGCCACATTGACCGCGTCCTGACCTGTCATGGCATCGACTACAAGAATCGTCTGATGAACCTCCACGGCTTCCTTAATCTCCACCAGCTCGTTCATCATGTCTTCATCGATATGAAGACGTCCGGCCGTATCCAGGATTACTACATTCTGATCGTTCTTTGACGCATGTTCCACCGCCGCCTTCGCGATGTCCGCAGGCTTGTGGTTTTCTCCCATGGAGAACACCGGAACGCCCTGCTTCTCACCGTTGATCTGCAGCTGCTTAATGGCAGCCGGCCGGTAGACGTCACACGCCGCCAGAAGAGGTTTTCTTCCCTTGGCCTTTAATTTGCCGGCAATCTTGGCTGTGGTCGTGGTTTTACCCGCGCCCTGGAGACCTGCCATCATGA